>JAQFVJ010000228.1 GCA_029439525.1 Caballeronia sp. BR6202001591004 | reverse complement strand
GGTACAGCCCGATCACGTCGGCCGCCTTGGCCTCGAAGTCCGGGTCGTTGGCGACCATGTGCTGCTCGAGCTGTTGCGGCTTGATGCCGTGCTCGCGCCAGATGAAACTTGCGCATCAGCAAGGTCGGAAACCATGCCGCATGCGAATAGAACAAGGTGATGAGCGCGACATACGCCGCGAAATACGACGCACCAAAGCGATTGCGAACGAACAGTTCCATGACGACTTCGCGCAAGCTCGGCCAACGCTTCGCTGACATGGGCGGCATCGCCTTCGTGTCGTGCAGGCTCGCGAACGGTGAAGGCGACAAGCGCAGCGAGCACGAAACCCGGCGCGCCGACCAGCACAAACACCGCTTGCCATGGCGCGAAGCCATGCGACGCGAGCCAGATGCTCACATCGCCACGCGTCGCGGAAAGCAGCATGCCGCCGCAGAACAACGCAAGCCCGCCGCCGATATACGGCCCGAGCATGAACACGCTGCTTGCACGCGCCACTTTGCGCGGCGCGAAGATATCGCTGAAGATGGACAACGCAGCGGGACTTAACGCCGCTTCCGCGATGGCCGTGCCCGCGCGCGCGGCGAGCAGTTCCGCGAAGCTCGTCGCGAAACCGCATAGCGCGGTGGAAACGGCCCAGATGGCGACGCATACTGCGATCAGCTTCACGCGGTTGGCGCGATCGACGAGACGCGCGACGAACACGTCCGCCGTGGCATAACACATCGTGAAGGAGCAAGCCTTGCAAGAGGCCGATCTGTGTATCGGTGATGCCGAGCGTCGCCTTGATTGGCTGCACGAGAATGCTGACGATCTATCGATCGAGATAAGAGGAGAACGCGAAGCACATGAAGAACAGCATTCCGATATACACCGGATGCCGGACGTCGAGCGGCGTGCTCGCGCGTGCGGTGTCGCCCGACGGCGATGGCAGGGGATAAGCACTCATGCGTACTCTATAATGAATGGATTAAGCCAAGGAAGTTTCGGATGCGAGCAGCGCGATGCAATCACCCGCTTCGACGCGCGCGACAGTGCGCACGCACATCACGTATCCATCGCCGCGAAAGGCAATTTCACGTGGCGCGCGCCACTGTTCGTGCGGATCGAAGAGGCGACCCGCGAGCTGGCCAGCGCGCACATCGTCGTTCAACGCGAAAGCAGGTTCGAAGACGCCGAAGTGCAGCGCATAGACGTAGTGACGCGCGCCGGCAAAGAGACGATTAAGATTGCCGCCATCGATGGGCGAGGTGCGCGAACCGTTCGTGAACGCCGGGAAATTCAGCCCCGGAATCACGATGAGACGACCGCGAATATCGAGCGTCGGCAGGCGCTGCATGAGTTTCATCAGCGCGACGGGGCCTTCGTATTCGTCGCCGTGATTGCCGCCGGTGAGCAGCACGGTGGGATCGTCATCGACCTTCAGCGTGCTCAGAACCACAAGCGGAATCGGAATGTGACCGTAGGCGGAGCGGTCGTGCGACCACGGCAAACGCAGCATGCCGGTCTGAAAACCGGGGCGTTCGTAGTCAATGTCGGTAGCGATGAGCGAGGCGAGAGAGGACATGAGCGGAGATCGAATCGAGTAGGTTCGATTCCACTATCGGCGACGAAAAACCCCTTGGCCAATGCCGTTTTCTGCGGTGCGTGATGCATTGGAGACATCAGCCGTGCGCGCGGCTTTCGCATCCAGCGTGATGTGATCGCGCGTGGCATCTTCACTTCAATAAAAGACTTCGATCGCAAGCTCATGCACGACATCCGCGCGCACAACAAAAATCCGAAGCCGATCAAGTGGAAGTATGACGATCCTTCGCCTCGGATCCACCCGGTGCCAAAATCAATGACGCAGTCGACTAGCACGCTTTGGAAGATTCGGCGTCAAATCCCCGCGAGCGCGCTCAGGCCGGTCGAGAAGCAGGCTAAACCCGTCTATCATGAAGGTTTGCCTGTTTGGAATGACGCTCACGACTCCCGGCGACAGCATTCAACACGACGAGGCCGTGCGCCTCGATTCCGCCACATTGCGCGAATTCGTCGACCGCAAATGGAATGACGAAATCGTTTTCGCGCTGACCGATTACATCGCAGTCTCCGCGAAAAGCCCGATGTTCGACGCCGACTGGACGCGGCACGGCTTCATCGAACGCGTCGTTACGGATGCGGTCGACTGGATCAAAACGCAGCCCGTCAAAGGTCTGAAAGTCGAAATCGTGCGCTTGTCGGGCCGCACGCCCGTGATCTTTTTCGAGGCGCCGACCACGCGATCCGGTAGTACCGAAACGGTCGTGCTTTACGGCCATCTCGACAAGCAACCCGAGTTTGAAGGCTGGCGCAGCGACCTCGGTCCGTGGACGCCCAAGCTCGAAGACGGCAAGCTGTACGGCCGCGGCGGCGCCGACGACGGCTACGCGACGTATTCGAGCATCACGGCACTCGCCGCGCTCGATGCACAGGGCGTGGAACGGCCGCGCTGCGTCGGCATCATCGAAACGTGTGAGGAATCGGGCAGCTACGATTTGTTGCCGTATATTGATGCACTATGTCACGAATGACGCCCACTTCCACTCCCGAGCGATGTCCGAAAGTCGCCCTTTATCTGCTTGCATGGGGCGGCAATCGGCATCACGAGTTCCAGCGCTTGCGCACAGGAGTTTTCCTTCCTCGCCGGACCGCTCGAGAGCAGTAGCCAGAACACCTATTCGTGGGAAACGAATTACCGCGAAGGTATCGAACGGTATGCGGCATGGAGCTTCTCGTGGCTCAACGAAGGCCATATTCCCGATCATCATCGCGACGGTCAGTCGGTGCAGTTCTGGGGCCGTCTGCCACTGATGGACAATCGACTGGAGCTGTCTGCGGGCGTCGGTCCTTATCGGTGGTTCGACACCAAACAGGCGCAGCAAGGTGGGGGTTATTCGAACACACACACGACTGGGGTGACATGTTCACGCTGCGCGCGGCGTATTGCTTCGACAGGCGCTGGATCGTGGAGATGAAGCTCAACCGCGTGCAGGCGTCCGGCGGGCCAGATACGACTGCGCTGCTGTGTTCGGCGTCTCGGTTATCAGCTCGACGGGCACGGACCGCGTGAACGCCCCCTGCCACGCACATCGAACGTCATCAACAACGAAGTCACCGTGATGCTCGGCACGACTATTCTCAATAGTCTCGATTCGGAATCGAATCTGGCGGAGAGCATCGAATATCAGCGCGGCTTCTGGCGTTGTTACCTCGACTTCTCACCGCGTCCTATCTGCACGAAGGCGGTCACGTGCAATCGCGGCGTGACGGCGTGGCCGCTCAACTGTGGGCGACACGTGCGTTCCTCAACGACAGCCTCACGCTCGGCGTGGGCGCGGGGCCTTATCTGTCGATCACGCAGAACGATGATTTGCCGCAAAACCGCACCGGCGACGGGCGTTTCGCGGGCCTCGTGTCGGTATCGGCGAGTTATCGCTTCACCAACCGATGGCTCGCGCGCGCGACATGGAACCGGATGGTCACGCGCTATGACCGCGATGCGGACATGATCGAGGGCGGTATCGACTACCAGTTCTGATGCTTAAATAATCCCGCTGGAACCGACGCCAGCAGGGATGTCACGAAAACGAAATATAGAGCGGATACAAGAACTGGAGGCTGGCCGGTCGCGCGCACGGCGAGCCGACTTTTATCCAATCCGCTGACCGCTCCTCTCATGACCGACCTCAAACCCGGCGTTCTGGTGGTGTCTCCTCACTTTGGCAATGCCGCATTCGGCTGCGGTGCGTCACTCGCGGGCGTCGCGGATGCGCGCGTCTGCACGCTCTTCGCGGGCGTGCCGCCCGACGTCTTCGCACCGACTGGGATACGCACTGCGGCTTCGCCGATGCACGCGATGCGCACGCCGCACGCATCGCCGAAGACGACAAGGCGCTCGGCCTGCTCGATGCCGCGCCCGTGCGCATGAGCTTCGTCGAATCGCAGTACGGCACGCCGCTGCCGATGCGCCGCACCATCGCGGATGCTTTGCTGACCGCGTTGCGCGACTTCCGTCCACAAGTGCTGATAATCCGCTCGGGCTGCATCAGGCGGATCACGTGCTCGCGCATCAGGCCGCGTGCGATGCGTGACTCGCGCACCTTCCCTTACCTGCTTCGCGTATGAAGAGAGCTTCTATCGACGCATGCGCGGCGGCGTGCAGGCACGTCTGGTCGATCTGCGCGCGGCATCGATACCACGCCGATGTGCGCCACCGCCGCGCAGCCCTTCGATGCGGAGCCTCGGCAGGCATTGAAGCGCGAAGCCGCGAGCGCGTATGCGAGCCAGTTGAAGTCGCTCGGCCCGGATGGCTTCGATGACGTTTTTCACGCGGAACGCTACTGGAAACTCGAACTCGCAGCGCAGCAGTGAACGCTCAGAACAGCTCTTTCTGCCCCGACATCAGCGCGGAAAAATCGTCGCGCAGGAACGGCAGAATGCCGTCCGCGATCGGCTGAAGCTGCTTGCCAACGTAGTGCTCGTAGTCGATCGGCGCGTGGCGCGCTTGGAGCGGCTCGGGACCGGCGAGCGTCATCACATAGCTGTCCAGACGCCGTTCTGATATTGCAACGAGCGTCCCTGCTTCGCATTGCGTTGTATTCGTCGGCGATTCGCGCTGCGCGCACATGCGGCGGCACATTGCGCTGATAGTCGCCGAGCGTGCAGCGCAGGCGCTTGCGATAGATCAGCAGTTCGTCGTGCTCGCCGCGCCGCGTGCGCTGCACGTAATCGCGCACGAAGTCCTCGTAAGGCTCGCCCTTGAACACGCGCAAACAAATACAGTTCCTTCTGAAAGCGCTGCGCGAGCGGCGACCAGTCGGTGCGCACCGTTTCCAGCCCTTTATAGATGATCTCTTTGCTGCCGTCGGCGCATTCGGTGAGGCCCGCATAGCGCTTTTTGCTGCCCTCTTCCGTGCCGCGAATGATCGAGATTAAGAAGCGCTCGAAGTGCGTTTCGAATTGCAGTTTGAGCGCGCTCTTCAGGCCGAATGTTTCTTGCAGATGGCGCGTCCAGTACGCGTTCACATGTTCGACGAGCGCGCGTCCGATGCGCGCCGCATCCGCTTCGTCGCGTGCGCGTCGCAGCCAGACGAAGGTGGAATCCGTATCGCCATAAATCACGCCATAGCCGCGCGCTGCTTCGATCACGATCAGTGGAAAGCGGTTCAAGCGGTTCAGTTCTTCACAATAACGCGGAACAGATCGGACTCCGTGCCCTCGATATCGATCTTGAGAATGAACGGCGTGCCCTCGCCCTTCGACGTCTTCCAGCGTCAGCGCCTGCACGGCGTAGCCGTTCGTGGTCGGTTCATTACCCGTGCGATATGCCCACTCGCCCCCGCCCGGATCGCTCAGATAAAGCTCGCCGTGACTCGCGGCAATGGCGGCGTTGATCGGAAGGATCCTCCGCGTTGCGCTGCACTAGTCCGAAATTGGCCCGTTCCGGCTCAATGGCGACGATCTTCGCCTTCGGCCAGGTCAGCACGAACCACACCGCGGCCGCGCCGATGTTTGCGCCGGCATCGATAATGAGCGGGTCCGGATACGATCCGTAGAACGAGGCAATTTCCTGTGAGCGAGCGAGATGATCGGTTGCGTAATCGCGGCGGAAAAAGATTTGTCTGCGGATTTCACGGTCCGCCTCGCACGGCCGATATTCGAAGCACCGGCCTTCCGGCAGCACCAGCTCGTGCGCGCCGTACTTCGCGGCGCCCCACGCATCGGAAAGTTAGTTGTGCTGCAGCAGCAAGCCGAGCGGCATCATATCTTTGACGACGGACTTGATGAGATCTTGCATGCCTCTTCTCCTCCATAACTGTGGAACGAGCAGCGTGTCAGGCGATGACGATTCATGCAAAGGGAATCGGATGAAGCAGCCGCTCCGCTGCCCTCGAAGCCCTGCGGGCTTCGAGTCTCAAATTAATTTGAGCGATGGCAATGCTGATGGTTCCGCGATGGTTTCGATGATTACTTGAGGTTCACGAATCAATTCGCGAATCGATATATTATACGGATAAACTCTTGTTTAACGAGTTCGTTTGCAGTTCGATAGCGCAGTATCCATCTAATCGATATATCAATCAACCTTAGGGTCGGTACGTTTCGACAGCGACCGCACGGTGTAGCACATTGCGATCCTGCATTTTTTGCGTGACGTCAAGCGTGCAAAGCCTCGACACGCAATGCAACCGATTGCCCGTCTATGTTCGCAAGCGCACACTCCGTCAGACATGCGGCGCGGTAGGCTGACGCTGCCCGATGATGTTTCGACGTCCTCGATTCATCGCTCATGGAACAACGAGCACATCCCACAATCCCGAGTCTCAAACTTCAAGAGTCCGCATGGCTGCACCTAAATCAGCGTGCTCCTGCCAATCTACATATAAGGTTGAACATTTCATCGCCGACTGTCTTCGCTTGATTCTCGCGCAGATGCAACATGACTTCGAGATCGTGGCGGTGACGACTGTAGTCCTAATCGTTCAGGTGAAATAGCATGAGAAGTTCTCTCCGCGCAAAGCGCCATTCCGTGGACACTGACGCGCAATCCCAGCAACAGCGGGTTGGCGAAGACTCGTCAGATCGCCGCGGCCCAGGCGCGCGGTGAATATGTTCTGTGCATAGACAGCGACGATTACGTCGCATCCGATCTCATCGATAAGGTCTCGCGCGCGGCGGAGGCGGACAATGCCGATGTCGTGATTTTCGGCGCGAAGTGCATCGAGGCGGACGGCCGCGAGCTGTAGAGACGATCACGAGCGGTGACGAACTCATCGACGGCGTGCGCGCAGTGACGCGCATCTTCGAGTGTCCTTGCAGGCGTATTGCTGAAACAAGCTGTTCCGGCGCGAGATTTTCATGGCGGTGAATCATCCCGTGGGATTGATCTACGAAGATATTTGCGTTTCCGTGCAGGCTTTGGCGCGCCAAAACCGTGCAGCTGATTTCCGATCAGCTGTACTTTTACGTGCGGCGCGATGAAGCGATTTCGGTGCGTTTCAATCCGCGTATCATCGATCTGTTTCAGATCGTCGATCGCGTCAAGCGCAATACGAACACGCTGCCAATCGCAAATTACCGCAAGCTTTTCTTCCGGTTAAGAGACGTTTACGCATATCGGAATATCGCCTTCGAAGCGGCGAGGCGCGCGCGCCGGACTATTCGGCGCCCATTCTCGGCTCAGTCGCGCAGAAACTTCGCTTCAGGCATATCGGGGGATTTACGCGGATCATCGTCCGAAGCTGTCGGTCGTCATGTGCCTGCTGAAAATCCATCCGCGGATTTTTTATCAATTCGTCAGACGGTTTCATTAGCGTCGATCCAATGCATAAAGAAAAAAACGCTTCGCGATAGAGACGGATCATGCGGTCCCGCGAGAGCGTCAGTTCGCTCTCGAGCACTTGCATGCGCGTGCCGAGTTCGATCAGCGCGATCGCATGGAACACTTCTTGGGCATCTTCGGTAAGGCTCTTTTTCAGCATGGCTCGTTCCGTCACTCGTGCGCGGGTTTAGGCGAACTGTTCAGCCGGCTGGCCAGCCAACAGGATTGCCGCGTGCGGCGGGCGAGATGTCCGCATTCTTCGCGGGCTGTGTCAGGGCCGACAGCATCGAGTGATCGTTGAAGCGGAAAGCGCACAGCAGGTTATCCAACAACGCGAGCTTGACGACCTGTGCGAGCGTGAGCCCCGACAGCAGGTCGGCGAGTGCCGCCGACAGACCGAGCTAGAACCGCCGATGGCGCGGTTTTCGCGCAGCAGACGCTGCGCGAGTATGATATACGACAAGTTGATTTCCCGGATCGATTCCAGGGTTTCGCGACCGTTCATAGTTGCAACTTCCAGTAAATCCCCGAATTGCTTGTCGGCTTTTGCCGCTATCTTTTTTGTGCCTTGCCGGGTCATGTCTGCCCGGCTATGTGCAGAAGAATCTTTGTTTGATGGCGTTACATCTTTTAACAACCACTGTGAAACGGATTCTAAGAAGAGTCTCAAACGATTGCAAGACCATCTCAATAATATTTGTTGCAAACAACACCTTGCATCGATAATTTTTGTCGTCTGACAAAATCCTAAAAAATTAACCGCTGTAAGACGTGAGGATTTTTGTTGCAGACGCTTAACGAGACAGGCAGATTTTTATCGGATTAATTGCCTGACTCACGGTATAAGAGGTATAATGGAAGTTTCAGGCCGCCGGTTGACAGCAGAGTTGCAAAGCATTTTTGAGACGAGTTGAAGGGCCCAAAAATCGAAAAAAATGCCGCACTTCCATTTTACCGAAAGGCGGCATTCTGGGTAATTAATGCTTCACGCTCGTTACATGTGAACAAACAGCATTGTTACCGTCGAAGTCAACGCTGAAGCACGCCTTTTAGCCACGCGCCCCCAATGTGTAACGATCTCCTGCACAAACGGGTTGCCGGCGAAATACAAATTCTGGATGGCTTGCGCAAAGCTGCCCTGCGCCGCGTAGTTCAGAAGGTTGTCGGATGTCGTCTGTCCCTGGTAGGGCCGATCGAAATCGGAGCCGGCTCCCAGCACGGCCACGCGTGACAGATCCACGCAGATTGGTGCTGGCGGCGCGCTTGAGCGCTTCGTAGGTGGCGTTGTCTTCCTGCTGCGTCGCAATAGACGCCCTTGCCGTCGGTGTCAGAAGCTTCGTCCAGTAGCGCGCTCGCTCGCCGATGTACTTGCCGGACCACCACGTATCACGTATCGCCCGCGAGCGTGTCGCACTGGATCACACTCGGCGGGTGATTCGCCGGCGCGTAATTGATGAACGCGCGTGACCTTAGCGTCGTCGCTGTCGGAGAGCTTCACGTTGCGCGAGAGCGCGTAGGCGGCATCGGCAAGCGACGTGTTGAGCGCGAACACCTCGGTGCGGTAATCGAGCGGCGGCCTTTCCGTCGGCTCTTTCGTGTTGATGCCGATAAAGCCGCTCGGCCAGTCGGCGGGTTTTTCGCGCGCATCCAGTTCCCACTGGATGCCGAAGTCAACCAGATACTTCGCCCAGGCCGCCGAACCGAGCGACCGCGCGCCGAATCGATGCCCGCGATGCCTGCCACGAGGAAAAATACGTGCGACGCAGATCGAAGCGGTCGAAGAAGGTCAGCGCCATCAGCAAAGCAGCCACATTCGCGTGGCCCATGCCGGTGGTCAGCACGCAGACATCGTCGCGATTGCAATGCACTTCGGGATAGTCGGCAACAGGCCGGGCACCTTGACGGCCTCCACGGCCCGAGGTTGTCGAGCCACACCTGCCCTTCGGGGCCGAACATCGAGAGATCATGACCTTGACTTCACGGCCATTGTCGCAGTAGTTATTCCGTGACGGTCGGCACCGTTATCGTTGTCGCCGTGCGCGAAGGCACAGCCGGTGAACACCGAGAGACTCGTGAGGCCTGCTGCGAAAAAGCTTGCGTAGAGCGTTTTTCTGAACTTGCGCGGGAGAGAGTTCGATCGTGACGCGGCTGCGTTTTTTATGGCGGGCTGGATCCTCGTGAAGGTTCGAACTTCGAAGGAAAGCGGCACCCAGTCGCAACGCACGGGGGGGGGGGGCCGGCCCGACGGATTATATAA
>JAQFVJ010000227.1 GCA_029439525.1 Caballeronia sp. BR6202001591004 | reverse complement strand
CCTTCGATCGCGATATACGGATGCGGCGGCCGAAGCTGCGGCGCGGTGACGGTGAGTGGCGGAACGCTCATCGGCAATTGGGTTTGAGCGAGGCGGTGGTGGGTTCGGTGACTTCGGACGCCTGCGTCGTTTTCGGCGTGCCCAAAACCATGGACGACAGGTCGCGACTTTCTCGATGCGCTGATCCGCGACGCCATCGAGAAACGCATCGGCGCGGCCGCGCTGTGGCAGGATCAGATCGGGTTCGAGCTCGAGCAGCGGCACCAGCACGAAGGCGCGCTCGCTCATGCGCGGATGCGGCACGATCAGGTCCATCTCGTCGATGCTCGATGCGCCGTACAGCAGGATGTCGAGATCGAGTGTGCGCGGCGCATTGCGATAAGGCCGCTCGCGTCCGAACTGTTCCTCGATCGTGTGACAGAGCCGCAGCAGCGCACGCGCGGAAAGCGATGTTTCGAGCTTGACGACGCAATTGAAATAATCGTCACCGGACGAATCGATCGGCGCGGTGCGATAGAGGCTCGATTTCGCGAGCACGGTGATCGTGTGCTGCTGGGCGAGACACACGACTGTGTCTTTCAGGGCCTGGCGCGCATCGCCGAGATTCGCACCGAGGCCCAGATAAGCAAGCGTCATGGCAGATGTCCTACGCCTTTATCGTTCGGCGAAAAGCGGGTGAGA
Source organism: Caballeronia sp. BR6202001591004 (assembly GCA_029439525.1). Lineage (GTDB taxonomy): Bacteria > Pseudomonadota > Gammaproteobacteria > Burkholderiales > Burkholderiaceae > Caballeronia. Next base: position 7,118 of record JAQFVJ010000227.1, on the reverse strand, counting down.
TCCCGGCTGGCGACTAAGCTGCCTAGTAAACGCGCCTGCTGGGTGCAAACCTTTATCTGCTACTGTAACGAAAACTCGCGTCAGTCGTTGTCCGCGTCGTCGCGTGTACGTGGTGTATCGCGCGGTGTATCCGTTTCGTGCGTGGCGCCGGCCTCGTCACGTGAACCTTCGGCGCCTTCGCTGCGCGGCGCGCCATCGGCCGTCTTGCGCTTCGCATTGCTGCGACGACGCTTCTTCGGGCCATTACGGTCGCGGCCTTGCGCGAGCATGGCTTCACGCGCGGCGTGATCGCCGTCGATGAAGTCCGTCCACCACTGGCCGATCGATGCATCCAGTTCGCCCGATTCACAACGCAGTAGCAGGAAATCATACCCCGCTCTGAATCTTTGGTGTTCCAGCAGCTTGAGCGCGCTGCGGCCGCGCTTTTCGAGTCGCTGCTGAAGGCCCCAGATCTCGCGCATGTCAGCCGAATAGCGTTTGTGGATCGCGAGTTTCTCGGTCTGCATGTCGAGCACGTCGTCCATCGAACGATGCAGCGCCGGCACCGGATATTCGCCGTTCGCGGTGTATTGCTGCCAGCGCATCTGCACATCGTGCCACAACAGCGTGGCGAACAAAAAACCGGGCGACACGCCTTTGCCGGCGCGCATGCGTTCGTCGGTGCTGGTCAGCGCAAGCATGACGAACTTCTCGCCGTGCGGCTGTTCGAGCACGACATCGAGCAAGGGCAACACGCCGTGATGCAAACCTTCCTGACGCAAACGCGTGAGGCACGCGAGCGCGTGACCGGACAGCAGCAGCTTCAACATCTCGTCGAAGAGACGCGCGGCCGGCACGTTATTGAGCGACTCGGCGAGTTCCTTGATCGGTGCGCGCGTGACGTCGTCGATCTCAAAGCCGAGCTTCGCCGCGAAGCGTACCACGCGCAGCATGCGCACCGGGTCTTCGCGATAACGCGTGGCGGGGTCGCTGATCATGCGCAACAGGCGCGCGCGGACATCGGCCATGCCGTCATGATAATCTAGCACCGTCTGCGTGGCCGGATCGTAGTACATCGCGTTGATGGTGAAATCGCGGCGCGTGGCGTCTTCGTGCTGCTCGCCCCAGACGTTGTCGCGCAGCACGCGGCCGCTTGCATCGACGGCGTGCGTGCGACCGTCGAGTTCGCCGCGCTTGAGTCGTCGCGGCGGTTCGGGCGAGCGTTCGGCAGGCACGTCGACCAGCGCGCGGAACGTCGAGGTCTCGATGATTTCCTGCCCGAACTGCACGTGCACGATCTGAAACCGCCGCCCAATGATGCGCGCGCGCCTGAACAGCTTCTGTACCTGATCGGGCGTGGCGTCGGTCGCGACATCGAAGTCCTTCGGCGTGATGCCGAGCAGCAGATCGCGCACCGCGCCGCCGACGATGAACGCGCGATGTCCCGCCCGTTGCAGGCCTTCGGTGACGCGGATCGCGTTCTTCGAAATCAGCGTGGGATCGATGCCATGAATGTCCGACGACAGGATGACCGGCACGTTCGGATCGCGTTTCGCTGGCGCGGCGGTCTTTTTGCGCGTGCTCTTTCGAGCGGGCTTCGCTACGGCTTCCGTAGACGCGGCGGGCGCGTCGTCGCCGGTCTCGCCGGATGCGGTGCTCTCTTGCCCGAACAGCTTGCGGATGAATTTTTTAATCACGTGTATCGAAGAGGTTCAAGAGGCGCCAGCTTTTAGCCTGCGCGTGTGTGCGCAGCGTGTCATCGGGGTTGGTCGCGACGGGATCTGTGACGCGTTCGAGCAGCGGAATGTCGTTGTGCGAGTCGCTGTAGAAATAGCTGTGCTTGAAGTCGTCGATCTTCTTGCCGAGCGTGCCGAGCCATTGCTCGACGCGCACGATTTTGCCTTCACGATAGCTCGGCGTGCCGGTCGGACGGCCGGTGAGCGCGCTCATCGGTTCATTGCCGACCGTTTCCACTTCGCACGCGATCAGCGTGTCGATGCCGAAGGCTTCCGCGATCGGCGCGGTGATGAACGCGTTGGTCGCGGTGACGAGGCAGCACAGGTCGCCGTTGTCCTGATGCTCGCGCACCAGCGTCACGGCTGCCGGCACGATGCGCGGATTGATCACCTCGCGCATATACTGCGCGTGCCAGTCGGTCAACTGTTCGCGGGAATATTTCGCGAGCGGCGCGAGCATGGCATCCAGATACGCGTTGATATCGAGCACGCCGGCCTTGTAATCGGCGTAGAAGGCATCGTTCTGACGCGCGAAGCTGTCCGCGTCGACGATACCCAGTTTCACCATGAAGCGGCTCCATTCGTGGTCGCTGTCGGTGGGAATGAGCGTGTGATCGAGATCAAAGAGGGCGAGGTTCATGGTGGCGCATTTTACTTGAAGCGGGTCGGAGCGTTGTCCGGCGCGGCTTGCGTCGCGTTCATGTCGAGCGGATCGCCCAACAGGTCGATGAGACCGTCTCGTCTTCCGCGAGTGCTTGATTTGGATCCTGTGTCTCGGCAGTGAAAGGCAGAATCGGCGTCTGTAGCATCTTGTGGATCAGATTCGTCGTCACCGCACGCTTTTTTTCCAGCGAAAAGCGGTCGAGATCGTCGAGCAGCGCCATTAGGCTCGACATGTCCCGGCGAAAGCGCGTGAGCAGAAAGTCGGGCACGTCGTCCGCGAGCACGATGCCGCGTTCCCGCGCCGCGTGGCGCAGCACGGCGGGTTTCGCTTCGTCGGATAGCGGCTGAAGGTGGAACACGAGGCCCCAGCCGAGCCGCGTGCGAAGATCCTCGCGCACGTCGAGCGCCATCGGCGCGTCGTTGCCGGTGGCGACGAGCGCGGCGGCTGGCATCGCGCGCACTTCGTTGAAAAGGTTGAACAGCGCAATCTGCTGCGCGGCCGACAGGCGGTCGCAATCGTCGACGGCATATAGTGTCACGCGCAGATTGAAACCGAACGCATTCAGCGCGCTTTGCGGACTGAGATAGCGCGCGCGGTCGTTCTCGTGGACGAGCGCATGCAGCAGATGGCTGCGCCCGCTGCCTGGCTCACCCCAGATATAGAATGTGTCCGCCACCGGGCCGGCCGACAGCGGGCCCTCGAGCTCGCGCAGACGCGTCACGAGTTCGTGATTGCTCGCGGCGAAGAAATTGGCGAAGGTGGCGGGCGGCGGCGTGCCCAGATCGAGCGTCAGTTGGCGTTGCACGGAAGGAGCGGGTTCGTCGAAGCTTGGCGTCGGGAGAATCTTGAAAACAGGTAGTGCGATTGCGCCGAAGCGCGTCCCGGCGCGTCCAGCAGGCGTTCGCAGCCGCCTGCGCGGCCGGGCGGCGCCGGTCTCGAAAAAGCCGCTTGCGCGGATTTTGGGGGAGCGCGGGAAAGCAGCCGGCCGGCTGTCATCGGGTAAAATTCCATTTTACCGACCTTCTCGCACTCCCCCCCATGAATCAGCCGAAAAACGCCTCCAACACTCAGGGTCTGTCGTATCGCGCCGCTGGCGTGGATATCGACGTGGGCGACGCGCTCGTCGACCGCATCAAGCCCTTCGCCAAAAAGACCTTGCGTGAGGGCGTGCTGGGCGGCATCGGCGGATTCGGCGCGCTGTTCGAAGTGCCGAAGAAGTACAAGGAGCTGGTGCTCGTGTCGGGCACGGACGGCGTCGGCACCAAGCTGCGGCTCGCGTTCACGCTGAACCGTCACGATACGGTCGGTCAGGATCTGGTGGCGATGAGCGTCAACGACATTCTCGTGCAGGGCGCGGAACCGCTGTTCTTCCTCGATTATTTCGCATGCGGCAAGCTGGATGTCGGTACGGCAGCGGACGTCGTGAAGGGCATCGCGCAAGGCTGCGAACTGGCGGGCTGCGCACTGATCGGCGGCGAGACGGCGGAAATGCCGGGCATGTATCTGGACGGCGAATACGACCTCGCGGGTTTTGCGGTTGGCGCGGTGGAAAAGAGCAAGATCATCGACGGTTCGACGATCAAGCCGGGCGATGTGGTGCTCGGGCTGGCGTCGAGCGGGATTCATTCGAACGGCTATTCGCTGGTGCGCAAGATCATCGAGCGCGCGAATCCGGATCTGGATGCGGACTTCGATGGCCGCTCGCTCGCGGACGCGCTGATGGCGCCGACGCGCATTTACGTGAAGCCGCTGCTGTCGGCTATGCAGAGCGTGACGGTGAAGGGCATGGCGCACATCACGGGCGGCGGTCTGGTGGAAAACATTCCGCGCGTGCTACGTGAAAGCCTGACGGCGGAGTTGGATCATCGCGCGTGGCTGCTGCCGCCGCTGTTCGCGTGGCTGCAAAAGCACGGCGGCGTCGCGGATGCGGAAATGCATCGCGTGTTCAACTGCGGTATCGGTATGGCGGTGATCGTCGCGGCGGAAGACGCCGATGCGGCGACCGGTCTGCTGTCGGCCGCGGGGGAACAGGTCTGGAAGATCGGCGTCGTGCGCGAGAGCAAGGAAGGGGAGGCGCAGACGGTGGTGGTTTGAGGCTGCCGGCTGCCTGAATAAAAAACCCTCGTGCTTCGGCCGAAGGGGGGTCTTTTGCGCTACTCGGTGCGTGGCGCCAAGGCGTGCTCGAGATCAGTAAGCGCCCGCTGTACGGTTTCCCAGACGATCTCGAGATTCGTGTCGAAGTAACCGTGCGTTATACGGTTACGCATGCCACGCGGTTTTTCCACGGTACGGCAGGATTGTCTCGCGCGAAGTCGGGAAATTCCGCTTCATTTCAATTTGAACCGCCGCTTCGCCGATTATGATCAGGTTCAGAATCACGGCTTGCTGAACCATTCGCGTGTTCAGGAATTCGGCCTTGTCGATGCCGCTTACATACTCTTGCGCCGTCCTTGAAGCTTCGAGCATATGGTCAACGTAATCCGTTAGACGCAGTTGATGTTGTTTCGCATTTCATACCGTGCGCCGCGCGCAGTACCGCAATCCGGAACTTGGGCGACAGATCCTGCGGCGTGACCACGTCGACCGGGACGCCCAGCAAGTCCTCCAGTTCGACCTGAATCGCGCCCAGATCCAGCAGTGTCGCGTCGGGCAGGGCATCGACGAGAATGTCGAGATCGCTGTCATCGGTCATCGCCGTGCAATGCGGAGCCGAACACGCGCGCAGTCGCCGCGTGATTTGCCGCCACGATCTGGCGGATTTCGTCACGATGAGCAGTCAATGCGGCAGAAGGTCGAGTCATGTCGGAAGCACCACCGGTCGATTTGAAGCGAAGAGTTCATCCATCATAGCGCGGCTTTGAGCCCGAATATCGAAACGAGACGCTTGTTCGCTCAAGCGCCGACCACCCGCTCCACCGCTTCCACCGCCATTTGCGTCGCATCCCCCGCGCAGCAGTCGATCACGACGCGCTCCGGCATCGCCCTGAGCCACGTGAGTTGCCGCTTGCACAACTGCCGCGTCGCAAATACGCCCTTGTCGCGCATCTCGTCGTAGCCATAAGCATCGTCGAGATATTCCCACGCCTGCCGATAACCGACGCAACGCATCGAAGGCATCGACAAGTTCAAATTGCCGCGCGCGCGCAAGCGCTTCACTTCGTCGATGAAACCATGCGCCAGCATCGCATCGAAGCGCGCTTCGATCCGCGCATGCAGCACCGCGCGATCTGAAGGTCCCAGCGCGAGCGGCACGAAGCGATACGGCGCGCCATCGGCGGAAACAACACGCGGCGCCGCAAGCAGCACCGACATCGAATGCCCCGTCAGCATGAAGATTTCGAGCGCCCGCTGAATCCGCTGCGAATCGTTCGGCGCGAGCCGTGCGGCCGTCGCCGGATCCACCGACGCGAGCCGTGCGTGCAACGCAGGCCAGCCATCGCGTTCGGCATCGGCATCGAGTCGGGCGCGCACGTCGGCATCGGCGCGAGGCAGATCGTTGAGACCTTGCGTCAGCGCTTTGTAGTAGAGCATGGTCCCGCCGACCAACAAGGGCACGTTGCCGCGCGCGACAATCTCACCGACCAGACGCAGCGCATCGTCGTGAAACTGCGCGGCGGAATACGAATCCGCCGGATCGATGATGTCGATCAGATGATGCGGCGCCGCCGCGCGCTCTTGCGCATTCGGCTTGGCCGTGCCGATATCCATCTCGCGATAGACCAGCGCCGAGTCTACACTGATGATTTCGACCGGATGCCGCGCCGCGAATTCGAGCGCTGCCGCCGTTTTGCCCGACGCTGTCGGCCCGAGCAGACACGCTACCGACATTCGAGTGCTCATTGTCCGCGCATGAAAAGCCGGTCGAGATCGGCGAGCGTCAGTTCAAACCACGTTGGACGGCCGTGATTGCACTGATCGGCGCGTTCGGTGGCTTCCATCTGCCGCAGGAGCGCGTTCATCTCGTCGAGCGTGAGACGCCGGTTCGCGCGCACGGCGTTGTGGCAGGCAAGCGTGCCGAGCAGTTCGTGTTGGCGCTCCGTCAGCACGCGCGATCCGCCATACGCGTGAAGATCCGCGAGCACGGCGCGCGCGAGCGACTGCAGATCCGCATCCTTCAAGAGCGCAGGCACCGCGCGGATCGCTATCGAGGTCGGCGACAGCACGGCGAGATCGAAGCCGAGCGCATCGAGCGTGTCTCGCTCCTCCTCGACGATGCCGATTTCCACCGGCTCTGCCGTCATCGATACCGGAATCAGCAGCGGCTGCACGACGATCGCGCGATCGGTGAGCGCGTGCTTGAACTGCTCGTAGAGTATGCGTTCATGCGCCGCGTGCATATCGACGATGACGAGGCCGCGCGCGTTCTGCGTGAGCACATAAATACCGTGAATCTGGCCGATGGCGAAACCGAGCGGCTGCTCGTCGGCGTGATCGATCGGCGCTTTGTACGCGGGCGCGGGTTGTTCCGCATACGCCACCGCCGGTTCATCGACGCGCGTCGCCGCGTCCGCAGTGCCCGTGCCAATGTCCTTGCGACCGAACAATGCATCGTACAGCGCGACCGGCAGCGTGCCCTGCGTCATGCGCGACTGGCGCATCCAGCTCGTGCTGCTGCCGGTACCAATTCCGCTTCGTTCGCTTTTCAGATTGAGCATGTCCGGCGCGCTGGTGAACGGCTTCGCGCTGGACGATGCCGGACCGGTCGGCTGCAATTGCGCCGCGTGCCGGCCCGATGTCGT
>JAQFVJ010000226.1 GCA_029439525.1 Caballeronia sp. BR6202001591004 | reverse complement strand
AGCATCGAATGTGCGCCGATACGCACGAACTGATGCACGCCCGACATGCCGCCGACGATCGCGTGATCGCCGACGAAGACGTGCCCCGCCAGTTGCGCGTTGCTCGACATGATCACGTTGTTGCCGAGCTGGCAGTCGTGACCGACGTGCACGTACGCCATGATCCAGGAGTCGTTGCCGATCACGGTCACGCCTTGATCCTGAGCCGTGCCGGTATGCAGCGTCGTGAATTCGCGGATGGTATTGCGGTCGCGGATTTCCAGGCGCGTCGGCTCGCCCTTGTACTTCATGTCCTGCGGGCGGCCGCCGATCGACGCGTAATGGCCGATGCTGTTCTCGCGTCCGATGGTCGTGTGACCTTCGATCACGCTGTGGGAACCGACCGTCGTGCCCGCGCCGATGACGACGTGCGCACCGACGATCGCGTACGGCCCAATTTCGACCGACTCGTCGAGCTGTGCACCCGGCTCGATGATCGCGGTGGGATGAATCTTGCTCATGCGGCCTCGCTTTAAGCTGTACTTGCGCTCTCGTTACGTCGAATGCGACAACGCTTAGGCGTCCGTGTTCTTCACGGTACACATGAGTTCGGCTTCGGCGGCGGTCACGCCATCCACTGCGGCGCGCGTCTTGAACTTCCAGATGCCTCGCATGTACCGCTCGAACGTGACATTGAGGATCAGTTGATCGCCTGGCTCCACCACGCGCTTGAAGCGGGCCCCGTCGATGCCGACGAAGTAATAAAGCGTGTTGGTCGGATCGTGCGGCTCTTCGGCGAAGGTCAAGAGCGCTGCCGTTTGCGCGAGCGCTTCGAGGATCAGCACGCCCGGCACCACGGGCCGCGTCGGGAAATGTCCCTGAAAATACGGCTCGTTGATCGTCACGTTCTTCAGCGCTTTGATGCTCTTGTGCGGCTCGAGTTCGAGCACGCGGTCCACGAGCAGGATCGGATACCGATGCGGCAGCAGCGTGAGGATCTTATGGATATCGAAATTGATTTTTTCTGTACTCATGGTCGTTCTGCTCGCGCGCGTATCGTGCGCGGAAATTTGACTGCGGGCGCCGCTTGTGTCGAGTGCGCCCGCGTTTGGATACTTGTGTCTGCGTCTCTTCTTCGGCGGTTCGGGCAGGCCCGCTCTCTTAGTTGCTATCTGAATGACCTTTCGCGAAATTCCCTTATGAGCGGTGCACTCAGGTGCCGCCGCTCTTGTCGCCTTCTCGCTCGCCGCGCGCCGTTTCCAGCGCCTTGATGCGGTCGCGCAGCTTATCGAGATTGCGCACGAGCGCCGCGCTTTTGTTCCAGTCCGCGTGCGGCACGGCCGGGAACGCGCTGGTGTACATGCCGGCTTTCGTCAGCGATTTCGACACGCCGGATTGCGCCGTGACGATCACATGATCCGCCAGCGTCAGGTGCCCCGCGATGCCCACCGCGCCGCCGATCATGCAGTGCCGGCCGATGTTCGTGCTGCCCGCGATGCCCGCGCACCCGGCGATCACCGTGTACGTGCCGATGCGGCAGTTATGGCCGATCTGCACCAGATTGTCGATCTTGACGTTTGCCTCGATGACGGTGTCCGCCATCGCGCCTCGGTCGATCGTGGTGTTCGCGCCGATCTCGACGTCCTCGCCGATATCCACAGCGCCGACCTGCGGAATCTTCACCCAACTACCGGTGCGCTCATCGTCCTCGCCGACGAAATCCGGCGCGAAACCAAAGCCGTCCGCGCCGATCACCGCGCCCGCGTGCATGATGACACGCGCGCCCAGCTTGCAGCCGTGATACACGGTGACGTTCGGATACAGATGCACGTCGTCGCCGAGCGTCACGCCCCGGCCGACCGACACGCCTGCATCGAGCTTCACTCGCTCGCCGACCACTGCGCCCGCTTCCACCGTCACGTGCGGACCGATCACCGCGCTCGTCGCGACTTTCGCCGCGGGATCGACGTAGGCGGTCGGATGCACGCCGGGCACGGCCTTCGGCGCCGCGAGTTCAATGAACGCCTGCGCGACGCGAGCGAAATAAGCGTAAGGATTCGGCGTGACGATGAAATTACTGCCGTCACGCTTGTTGAGTTTGTCGAGATCCACCGGCGAGATCAGCACGGCGCCCGCGTGCGTGCTCTCGACCTGTGGCAAATACTTCTGGTTCGCGAGAAACGCGAGGTGCGTCGGCCCCGCCTTGTCGAGCGGCGCCAGATTGTCGACGCGATGCGTGCCCTGGCCGACCACTTCGCCACCGAAGCGCTGCACCAACTCGTCGAGCGTGATCGCGATGCCTGCTGCCATGCGTTGCCTGCTCCTCGTCAGTTCGGGCTGGCGCCGCTCGCGCCGCCTGCACCATTGGGCGACGTCGCGACGAGCGTCTTCAGCACTTGATCTGTAATGTCGATGCGCGGGCTCACGTACACCGCCTCCTGCACGATCAGATCGTAGTGCTGCTGCTCGGCGATCTGCTTGATCACCTTGTTCGCGCGGTCCAGCACCGCCGCCAGTTCTTCGTTGCGGCGCTGGTTCAGGTCTTCACGGAACTCGCGCTGCTTGCGCTGGAAGTCCGCGTCGAGTTGCGCGAGATCGCGCTGGCGCGCTGCCCGGTCGGTCGGCGACATCGTGGCGCCATTCTTGTCGATTTTGTCCGACATCGACTTCAGGCGCTGCGCCATGTCCTGCAGCGCCTTGTTGCGCTTGGAGAATTCCTGCTCCAGCTTGGCCTGCGCGGCCTTCGCCGCCGCGGACTCGCGCAGGATGCGATCGGAATTGACCGCCGCGATACGCGCCTCCTGAGCGCTGGCGTTCGCCGCCGCGCCCAGGCCGAGAAACATCGACAACGCAAGCGCCATGTGTTTCGAAAGCTTACCGGTTCGCAAAGTGTTCCTCACGTTACGTCGAAGTGAATTAAGCCTCGTTCTCGCCGGTCAGCATCAGAACGCCGTGCCGATCTGGAACTGGAACTTCTGATACTGGTCGCCCTCCTGCTTTTGCAGCGGGAAACCCAGGCTCAGCTTGAGCGGGCCGATCGGCGAAATCCACGCGAGACCCAGACCGTAGCCGTAGCGTAGACCGTTCGCGCCGCCGCTCGTGCCGCCCTGATTCGGGTCGCCCCAGACGTTACCGGCGTCGAGGAAGGTGAAGACGCGCAGCGTGCGGTCATAGCCCGTGCCCGGCAGCGGGAACGTCAGTTCGATATTGCCGACCGCCATGCGCGAGCCGCCAATCGGGTCGCCGGTCTTCGCGTCACGTGGACCCAGCGAGCTCGGCGAATAGCCGCGCACCGAACCGATACCGCCCGCGTAGTAGTTCTTGAAGATCGGGTACGTCTGGCCGTCGAGACCCTTACCGTAGCCGCCCTGCAGGTTGAAGCCCAGCACGAAGCCACGCGCGAACGAGTAGTAATACTGGAACTGCGCGTCGAACTTGGCGTACGTCGTGTTGCCGATCGGCGTACCGTATTCCGCGTTTGACTGGATGTAGTAACCGCGGCTCGGCACTAGCGCGCTGTCGCGATTGTCGCGCGACCAGCCGACCGTCAGCGGGTAGTTGTTCACCACGCGACCGAACTCGTTCACGTAGTTGATGTACGACTGCGGCGTCGCCGAGTCGACGTCCATGGTGTTTTGTTCGGCGCCGGCGCCGAAGAACACCGTGTCCTGCTCGGAGAACGGGATACCGAACTTGGTGTTCGCGCCCATCGTCACGATTTTGAAGCTCGAATCCGTCGAGTAGTACAGCGGCTGATACGTGCGGTAGTACGCGTCGGTAATGCGCTTGATGCCGTCGATGGTGAAGTACGGATCGACCTGCGTGACCGTCAGCGTGCGGTACGTCTTCGCGGTGTTGATGTTGACGGACAAGCTCGTGCCCGAGCCGAACACGTTGTCCTGCGACACGCCGGCCGAGAGCACCACCTTGTCCGTCGACGAGACGCCCGCACCTAGCGTAATGGCTCCGGTCGGCTTGTCCGTGACCTTGACGTCCACGTCCACCTGATCGTTCGTGCCTTCGACCGGCACCGTGGTCACGTCCACATCCGTGAAGTAACCGAGACGGTTGATACGGTCCTTCGACAGCGCGAGACGGCTCGAATCGAACCATGAGCTTTCGAGCTGGCGCATTTCGCGGCGCACGACTTCATCACGCGTACGCGTATTGCCGACGATGTTCACGCGGCGCACATACACGCGGCGGCTCGGATCGACCTGCAGCGTCAGCGCGACGGTGTGATGAACCTGATCGATTTCCGGCTGCGCATTGACCTGCGCGAACGCGTAACCGTATTCGCCGAGCTTGTCGACGATCGCCTTGGTGGTGGCCTGCAGCTTCTCGGCCGAGAACAGTTGACCTTCCTTGACGGTAATGAGCTTCTGCAACTCCGGCTCGCGATTGAGCAGATTGCCCGCGAGCTTCACGCTGCTGACCTTGTACGGTTCGCCTTCGTGCACGGCGATCGTCAGGTACATGTCCTTCTTGTCCGGCGAGATCGACACCTGCGTAGAGTCGATGCTGAACTCGAGATAACCGTGATTCAGGTAATACGAGCGGACGTTCTCGAGGTCGCCGGTGAGCTTTTCCTTCGCGTAGAGGTCGCTCTTCGTGTACCAGGAGAACCAGTTCGGCGTGGACAACTGCATTTCGCCGAGCAGCATGCTCGAGCTGAATGCCTTGTTGCCGACGAAGTTAATCTGGCGGATTTTCGCGCTCGGGCCTTCGGTCACGGTGAACAGAATCGCGACGCGGTTGCGGTCCACCGGCGTCACCGTCGTGGTGACTTCGGCCGCGTAGTAGCCGCGCGTGAGGTATTGGCGCTTGAGTTCCTGTTCCGCGCGGTCGAGCAGCGCCTTGTCGTAGGAACGGCCTTGCGACAGTCCGACGGTGCGCAGCGCCTTGGTGATGGTGTCCTTGTCGAACTCGTGGAGGCCGGCGAAATCGATGGCCGAGATGGCCGGGCGCTCCTGCACCTGCACGACGACCATATTGCCTTCCGTTGCAATCTGGACATCGTTGAAGAAGCCCGTTGCGTACAGCGCACGAATCGCTTCGGAAGCCTTGTCGTCGGTAAACGTGTAGCCTTGCTTGATCGGCAGATACGCGAACACGGAGCCCGGCTCGATGCGCTGAAGACCTTCGATCCGGATATCCTGAACGACGAACGGCGTGGTGGCGTGCGCCGCCATACCGGTTGCGGCGAGCGCCGCGGCAACGGCCGTCTTAGGAACAAAGCAATGAGGTTTGAACAACGTGCTTCCCCAGTATTTAAAGCTGCATTCGTTCCGGCGGTCGCATGCGACACGACGCCAGAATTTATCAACGTGGATCAAAAACGAATCAGGCGAGCGAGGTCGTTGAACAGCGCGATCATCGATAGCGCGACGATGCAGACCAGGCCCACCCGTTGCAGAACCAGCTGCCAGCGATCGGATACCGCTTTCCCGGTAACGGCCTCAATCGAGTAATATAACAGATGCCCACCGTCCAATACCGGAATCGGTAACAAGTTCAACACACCGAGGCTGATACTGACGAGCGCAAGAAAGGAAATGAACGCCGTCGGACCCAGACGCGCGCTCTTGCCCGCGTAATCCGCGATGGTGGCCGGCCCGGACAGGTTCTTGAGCGATGCTTCGCCGACGATCATGCGGCCAAACATGCGCATCGAATACATGCTGATATCCCACGTGCGGTTCACGCTCAGACGCAGGCTTTCGAGCGGGCCGTAACGCACGTCCACGGTCGGCAACTGATTGGCGAGCGCCGCGCCGATGTGGCCGATTTCCTGGCCCGTCGATGCATCGCGTTTCAGTTCCGGCGTGATGACGACCGACTCCTTCTTCGCCTGATCGCCCGCGTCGTGCTTGATCAGGAGCGTCACCGGCTTGTTCGCATGCAGCTTGACGTAATCGATGAAGCTCGTCGCGTTGTCAACCGGGCGGCCGTCGATCGCGCGCAGCCGGTCGCCGGCTCTCAGCCCGCCTTTCTGCGCGGCGCTGCCCGCTTCCACGCCCGCCACCGTCAGCGTGCCGCCGCCCGGCGTGAAGCCGAGCTTGTCCATGAAATCCTGATCGGCGTCGGCATCGGTGATGCCCATCACGCTCACGGGGAAATCATAGCTGCCGTCGTGTGTCTTCGCCGTCAGCACGATGCGTCGATGATCGAACGACGCATCGAGCAGT
>JAQFVJ010000225.1 GCA_029439525.1 Caballeronia sp. BR6202001591004 | reverse complement strand
GATTCACCGTCGGCCTTACTGCTACGCCACCCTCAGGAAATTTCCTTGACTATCGGAAGAGTCAAAGACGCGATATAGCAATTGACATGGAAAGGCATATCAGCAGCCTGCTGTACCTGCGAGGCGACCGGCGCGCCCGAGGCAATGATGGTCGAACCGACGATGTCGGATGCTGTTATGCTCGACGGCACGAGCACTACCGCGACCAGTCCGTCCGAACCCAGAACGGTCGCAGCCTGCCCAGAGAACTTGTAAGTCGCCGCCGTTCTGCGTTGCCGGCATGTCGAGCTTGTTCGGCATATCGGATTGCTGGGCGGGATCGGATGAACCGCTATCGCCGCCACCCCCGCACGTGGCGAGAAACAGCACCATCAGACCTGCGGAGATTTTTTGCGTAAAGTTTTTTTGACATCGTTGTTCCTGTTATTAGGATAGTTCGTTTCCCGAAGAGGCCTGGAAAAACGGCGCGCAATATCCTAGCATGCATAATTCTTAAAAATGTCTTTCAATTATTATATTAATGTAAAGATTTATGGGGCAAGATGTAAGCAGAATTCGAATATCTGCGGCATAAAGCAAAGCGCCCTTACCAGCCACTGACAAGGGCGCTCTGACAAGGACGCTTATAGAATCGATGGAGCGTGCCGGACACTGGCAGGTAAGTTACTCGTTCTCGTCGAAGTAATAATGCCCGAAGCGCGACTGTTTGGTCTTGATATAGCGCTCGTTTTCCTCGCGCATCGGAATCGCCAGCGCGACGCGCTCGCAAACCGGAATATCGTGCTTGAGTAGCGTGTCGAACTTCGACGGGTTGTTGCTCACCAGCCGCACCGACTTCACGTTCATCGCGCGCAGAATGGCGGCGGCGGAATCGTATTCGCGGGCGTCCTCGGGCAGGCCGAGGTGGAGGTTGGCATCGACGGTATCGAGACCTTGTTCCTGTAGCGCATAGGCGCGGATCTTGTTCGCGAGGCCGATGCCGCGCCCTTCGTGCCCGCGCAAATACAGCAGAATGCCGCGATTCTCGGCGGCGATATAACGCAGCGCCAGATCGAGCTGCTGGCCGCAATCGCAGCGATACGAGCCGAACACGTCGCCCGTCACGCACTCCGAATGCAGGCGTGTCAGCACGGACTCGCCGTTGGCCACATCGCCCATCACGAAGGCGATGTGCTCGACATCCGTATGCTTCACGCGATAAACGTACGAACCGAACGTGCCGTAGCGAGTCGGGATGGTGGCCGTGGCGACGAGTTTAACGTCCGCGCACTCATCGCACTCGCCGAAGCGGGGCTGCGCGTCGTTCACGTTCTGCGGGGGAGAAGCGGTTTTCATAGTCAATCTGCAAGTCCGGGACAGCCGAGAATCCACACGCGGCGGGCCGGTACGTCATGGCAAGGCCCATCGGGAAAGTTTGCAGATTGTCGCACGCTCGCGCGTTTCTTCCTCACATGACCCTGATTGACGCGGAATTGTCGAAGTTACCGGGGCTTTTATCGGTTGCACGCCATTTTCGGGCTTGCGTGCCGGATCGGCTTTCTGCAGCGCGGCGTGCACGCCTGCCGCGTCGAGGTCCGCTGTGTAGACGGGCGTGGCCGGCTGCTGGCGCCAGGAAAATCGTCGATCGAGCAGGCATCGACCGGATCGACGCCAATCTCGTCGATCAGGCGCATCACGACACTCTTCGCCCGCGGATCGTCGCCCGCGACCGGCAGCGCCACGCGCCCCGCCGCGCCCGCCGGCTTGCCGTGATCGCGCAGATGCGCCGCGTAGATATTGTTGAACGCCTTCACAACGGGCCGGCCTATCTGCTGCTCGACCCAGCAGCTCTCCGGCGCGCCGCTTTCGATTCCGTCGATGCGCCCGTCGCGCTAACGCGGATAAGTAGTTGCCGGTATCGATCACAACCGTATTCGCCGGCACGGTCGCGAACAGGTCCTTCGGCAGATTCGGCACTTTCCCCTGCGGAATCGTCACCACGATCACGTCCGCATCTTTCACCGCGTCGCGCACATCGACGGCCATCGCACCGGTCTGACGCGCGACATCTGCGCGCGTCGCCGGTCCGCGCGAGTTGGCGATCCGCACGTCATGCCCACGCTCGCTGAACCGCAAGGCCAGCGCGGAACCGATATTCCCCGCTCCGATAATTCGGATCTTCATACGACCTCCATTAAAATAGCGACGCTCATCGTCATTTCATGCAAGATGCAAAAATCGCGATGCCGCACAACCCTGTAAGGGATTACGAGACATATCGTTGCGATAGACTCAACTTATTCATATAACAAGATCAATCCACTTCTATGATAGGATAGTCTTCCTGTATAATTTATTCACCCCACTCCAAAAGAGGAATCTGGTAATGCCCATCATCAACAGTCAGGTCAAACCGTTCAAAGCAACCGCCTACCACAATGGCGACTTTCAGACCGTTACGGAAGAAAGCCTGAAGGGCAAGTGGTCGGTGTTCGTGTTCTATCCGGCTGACTTTACTTTCGTTTGCCCGACCGAACTGGGCGATCTGGCTGACCACTACGAAGAGTTCAAGAAGCTGGGGGTGGAGATTTACTCGGTGTCGACCGATACGCACTTCACGCACAAGGCATGGCACGACACGTCGGACACGATCCAGAAGATCAAGTACCCGATGCTCGCCGACCCGACGCTGGCCATCTCGCGCAACTTCGACGTGCTGATCGAGGAAGAAGGCCTGGCGCTGCGCGGCACGTTCGTGATCAACCCGGAAGGCGAGATCAAGCTGTGCGAAATCCACGACAACGGCATCGGCCGTGACGTGGGCGAACTGCTGCGCAAGGTGCAGGCAGCGCAGTACATCGCGAAGAACCCGGGTCAAGTGTGCCCCGCCAAGTGGATGCCGGGCGCTGACACGCTGACCCCGTCGCTTGACCTGATCGGCAAAATCTAAGTTCGTACCCTCTACGAGCTTATCGGACTCGCCGCAGTCGCGCGGCGAGTCCCGCAACACCCAAGTCATGCTTTCGATACGGCGCTGAAAACTCGAGCGCCGTATCCAAGCACGTCTGTCAAAAGAACACGGAAGAAGAAGTGACGGCGTAAGCGTTTCACGCGGCGTCATGATGACCGAAGGCGAACGGGTCGCCCCGTTCGCTTTTTTCATGGCTGCGGATGGGATGAGGCCTTTGGTTCCAGCGTCAGCGGAAAACTCACTTCGAACACGCTGCCGTGTCCTTTCAACGACTGGAACTTCAGCTCGCCATCCAGCGCGCGACACAGTTCCTTGACGATGGCGAGACCCAGACCCGCGCCGGGAATATCGTCGGCGACGGCGCGCTCGAACTCTTCGAACACGCGCTCTTGATCGGCTTCGCCGATGCCCACGCCCGTATCCGCCACGTGCAAGCGCCAGCGATTGTCCGGCGCGCTGTTGATCGACAGCACGATCTCGCCGGATGTCGTGTACTTGATCGCGTTCGACAGCAGATTCAGCGCGACCGGCTTTACCTTGAGCCGGTTCGAGACCACCGTCGACAGGCTCGTGTCGAGCTGGCCGAGGAGCTTCAGCCCTTCCGCTTCGGTCGATACGCGGCACACCTGCATCATCAGTTCGTCGAACAGGCTGATGATATCGAACGGCTCGACTGGCAGCGTCGAATCGTCACCGAGCACTTTCGAGTATTCGACCATTTCGTCGACGAGCGTCGCCATGTCCGAGACTTGCCGCTGCGCGAGACCAAGCACCGTGTCGCGTTTGGCAGGTGATCGCGTGGCGAGTTGCAGCGCCGTGGAGAACACATTGAGGAAGTTGCGCAGATCACGCGACGCGTGATCTGCATGCGCGTTTCGTACAGATCGCCGATGAGCTTTTGCCGCAGCGTCAGTTCGTAATTCGCGCTCTCCAGCATGCCGGTGTATTCGTCGATCTTGCGATCGCGCTCGCCCACCGCTTCACGGATCGATGCGAGCGTGACGAAGCTCACGACTTCATCGGTCATGAGGCGGGCGTGTTTTTCATCGGCGCGCTTGAGATCGGGATTCGCCGCGGCATGTTCACCGATGGCGGACAGCAGCACTTGCCCCGGAACAGATCGAGCTCGCGCGCCAGTTCGTCGATGCGATAGCCCTGCTGTCAACGCCATTGTCCGTGCTGACGCGCGTCGTGTTCGATGGCGCCTTCCTGATCGCGCAGATTGCGCGACTCCAGTACGACGCAGATTTTCTCGAAGATGCTCGGCAGATGATCCGCGAGCTGACGATAAGTAAGCTGGTCGGAGTGCTCGACTTCGTGATCGCCGAACACGAGCTTCATCCATCATTCGGTGAGCGCGCTCTGTTGCGCGCAGCGCGGGCACGAGACCATGCAGGCCTTCGGCTGGGGTGTCGACCATCTACGAATCCCTGTGTACGAAAACGCCGAAACCCGGCGCGCGCGAGTGAAAACGCGACTGATACCGAATGGAGCGCACACGAAAAACACCCGGCCCATGGAGCATCGCTAGTATAGGACGATGCTCCATGCCCAAGGGGAAATCCGACCGCGCTTTTGGGCTTTCCTGTCATCGTTCGAGATAGGAGTTACTGCGTGTCCGAGCCTCGGATACCATCTCGATGTTTATCTTCATGGAGACTCGCATGACCGCTTCATCATCCACGTCCAACTCGTCCGAATGGCATGCCAATCAGTACACACGCTTCGAAGCCGAACGCACTCGCCCGGTGCGCGATCTGCTCAACGGCGCGCAGGCCAACGACGTGTGCACCGCCATCGATCTCGGCTGCGGTCCCGGCAATTCCACCGAAACGCTGCTCGCTTACGCGCCCGATGCGAAGGTCATCGGCGTCGACAATTCGAAGGACATGATCGCCGCCGCGCGCAAGCGTCTGCCGAACGTGAGCTTCGAGCTTGCGGATATTTCGACGTGGAACGCGCCTGGACCTTTCGATCTGATTCTCGCCAACGCATCGTTGCAGTGGGTGCCCGAGCACGAGCGACTGTTTCCGCATCTGATCGATAAACTCGCGCCCGGCGGACGTTTCTCGCCGTGCAGATGCCCGACAAGCTCGACGAACCCGCGCACCGGAAGATGATCGAGGCCGCGCAGGACGGTCAGTGGCGCGACAAGCTGCGTGGCGAGCGCACGGCGCGTTATCGTGCGGAGTGTTAACATACGCTGCTGTAACCGCATTGCACGCATATCGATATCTGGCGCACGACTTATCACCATCCGTTCGTGGACGGCATCGATTGCAGTGATCGAATGGTTCAAGGGCAGCGCGCTCCGCCCGTTCCTCGCGAAGCTCAACGACGAAGAACAGGCCGCGTTTCTCGAGCGCTATCGCACGGTGCTGCTGCCCTTCCCGCACATCTTCATCGTGGCGACGCGCTGATGTTTTTAGTGCGTCACGGCGCGCGATTCTTCTCGCGCAGCATCGGCGCGAACTGGCGCGCGGCCGGCGACAGTGCGCCACCCTTGCGCGTGACGATGCCGTAAGTCTGCGATTTCGATTTCATTGGCACCGGCAGAATGCGCAGCATGCCGTGCGCCTCGAACAGTTTCGCGACGCTCGACGGCAGGATCGACACAAGTTCGGCGCTCTGCTGAAGCAACGTCACGGTGACGAGCGGCGATGCGATGGACACCGGATTGGATGGCATCGGCAGCGAGATCGAGTTCGCGTTCGAACAGCGCGCTCATCGGCATGTAGCTCGGATAGGTCACCCAGCACAGGGCCGCGAGATCCGCGAAGCCGATATCGCGCGCCGCCATGCGCGGATGATTCTGTCCGACGACGACCGACATCGGCTCATCGGCCACCGGCTGAGATAGTGATACTTCGACGGCTGATCCGATATGCTCGCGCGCCCGATGACGAGATCGACGCGTCCGTCGTCGAGAGCATCGCGGGCATGTTCGCGCTGGTGTCCTCGACGATCTCGATGGCGAGGTCCGGACGCTTCGCATGCATCTCGTTGACGATCGGCGCGACCACGCCCGGCACCGCACCCACATGATGGTGCCGACTGTCAGCCGCCCGCCCGTGCCCGCGCGAATCTGCGCGACTTCCTGACACGACTTCCTGACAGGGCGAACTGAAATGCGCGGCGAGCACGCGCGCATAGCCGCACCACGCAGCGTCCGAACGGATTCGGAATCAGACCGGTCTTGGCGGGCTCGAACAGCGGCGCTTCAAGCATGGATTCGAGTTCGGCGAGCTCCTTGCTGGCAGCAGATTGCGTCATCGCTATGGCGCCAGCGGCCTTGTGCAGCGATTTGTGATCGTCGAGCGCGATCAGCAGTACGTCGAGGGTGTCCTTCATCCTGAAAAAAGCCGCCGAGGTGATTCCAAAAAGCGATCAAGCGATGGAGAGGTTTTACTATACAGCGCGGCATTGGATGCCGCGTTGGATGCCGTATAGTCGCACAGCGGCGGTGATCATCGTACAACTAGGCCGCCACGGATCACTCTTCGCAAAGACGAGACATCATGCAACTCACTGGCAACCTGCTCATCGGTCAGCAATCGGTCCACGGCAGCAACGGCTCGATCAAGGCCGTCAACGCGTCGACCGGCGCGGCCATCGAACCGGCTTTCGGCGGCGCGACCCTGGCCGATCTCGACCGCGCGTGCGCCCTCGCCTGGGCTGTGTTCGACGTGTATCGCGAAACCACGCCCGAAGCGCGCGCCAGATTTCTCGAAACGATCGCGCAGAACATCCTCGATATTAGCGAAGATCTGATCGAGCGCTGCATGATGGAAAGCGGCCTGTCGCGCGCACGTCTGGAAGACGAACGCGGCCGCATGGTCGGCCAGCTCCGCATGTTCGCGGACGTCGTGCGCAACGGCGACTTCCTTCGGCGTGCGCATCGATCCGGCGCAGCCCGAGCGCAAGCCGCTGCCGCGCGTGGACCTGCGTCTGCGTCACGTCGGCGTCGGCCCGGTCGCGTGTTCGGCGCGAGCAACTTCCCGCTGGCGTTCTCGGTGGCGGGTGGCGATACGGCGTCCGCGCTCGCCGCGGGCTGCCCGGTGGTCGTCAAGGCGCACTCGGCGCATCCGGGCACGGCGAAACTCGTCGGTCGCGCGCTGCAGAAAGCCGTCAAGGACTGCGGCATGCCCGAAGGCACTGTTCGACAGCGGCCGTGACGTCGGTCAGGGTCTGGTCAAGGACAACCGCATTAAGGCGGCAAGCTTCACGGGTTCGCGCGGCGGCGGCACGGCGCTGATGAAGCTCGCGGCCGCGCGCAGCGAGCCGATTCCCGTCTATGCGGAAATGAGCAGCATCAAACCCGGTTCTGCTGTTCCCGAACGCGCTGAAGAATCGCGGCGAGGCCATCGGCCGTGCTTTCGTGACGTCGCTTGTGCTGGGCGCGGGCCAGTTCTGCACGAACCCGGGCCTCATGCTCGCGGTTGACGGTCCGGAGCTCGATAAATTTCATCGAAACCGCGTCCGCCGCGCTCAGGGAAATCGCCGCGCAGACCATGTTGACGCCGGGCATCTTCAAGACCTAGAAAGCTCGGTCGCGAAGGCGTCCGAACACGCCGACGTGATGTGCGCGACGCGCGGCCTCGCCGCCAAGGGTGACAATCAGGGTCAGTCGGGGCTGTTCGTCACCACGGCAGACGCGTTCCGCAAGGGCCACGAGTTGCAGGAAGAAATTTTCGGCGCGTCGTCGCTGGTCGTGCGCTGCCCGAGCCTCGACGCAATGCTCGAACTGATCGAATCGCTCGAAGGCCAGTTGACCTCGGGCGCTGCATATCGACGAAGCCGATTACGCCGATGCGAAGTGTGTGCTTCCGACACTCGAGCGCCGTACCGGCGGTCTGCTGGTGAACGGCTTCGGCACGGGCGTGGAAGTGGGTCACGCGATGGTCCACGGCGGCCCGTTCCCGTCGACGGCCGACGGCCGCTCGATCTCGGTCGGCAACCTCGCGATCATCAATCGCTTCCTGCGTCCGGTGAGCTATCAGGATCTGCCC
>JAQFVJ010000224.1 GCA_029439525.1 Caballeronia sp. BR6202001591004 | reverse complement strand
GAGAAACATCGATTCGGATTCGTGGTTCAGCCCAATCTAAAGGAGAAGCGCCATGTCGACTCGTCAACAACAAGCCCAGCAACTTCATCAGCAATGGGGAAACCGATCCGCGCTGAAAAGGCATCAAGCGCGGCTCGGTGCAGATCGAACACACGCTCGCCCGACACGGCGCCGAGAAACTGTGGTCATCGCTTCACGATGAGCCGTTCGTCAACGCGCTCGGCGCGCTGACTAGCAATCAGGCGATGCAGCAGGTCAAGGCAGGCCTCAAGGCGATCTTCTATCTGTCCGGCTGGCAGGTGGCCAGCGACGCCAACGTCGTGGGCGAGATGTATCCGGACCAGTTGCTGTATCCGGCGAACTCGGTGCCGCTGGTGGTCAAGCGCACAACAACACGCTTGCGCACGCCGACCAGATTCAATGGTCCGAAGGCAAGAAACCCGCGCGACGACGGCTATCTCGATTACTTCGCGCCGATCGTCGCGGACGCAGAAACCGGTTTCGGCGGCGTGCTCAACGCGTTCGAACTGATGAAAGCGATGATCGAAGCCGGCGCCGCGGGCGTGCATTTCGAAGACCAGCTGGCGTCGGTGAAGAAGTGCGGCCACATGAGCGGCAAGGTCCTCGTGCCGACCCGCGAAAACGTCGCCAAGCTGACGGCCGCGCGGCTGGCCGCCGACGTCTGCGGCACGCCGACCTCTTTGATTGCCCTCACGGACGCGGGAGCCGCAGATCTGGCTGGTGACGTCCGATATCGACGATAACGACAAGCCGTTCCTGACCGGCGAGCGCACTGTGGAAGGCTTCTTCCGCACGAAGCCGGGCATCTCGTCAGGCGGTGTCGCGCGGCCTCGCCTACGCGCCGTACGCGGATCTGGTGTGGCGCGAAACCGGCAAGCCGGATCTCGAATTCCCGGCAAAGGAGACGCGCTGTCCCGTCTGTGGCGTCAGAAGCAGATCGAATACACGCAGTTGCGCACGCTCGCCGATCCGGCCGGCAGCCGCTACGCGCCGTTCTGGGACATCACCGTCGATGCCTTGCGCCACGCAGCCGCGCGACTCGGTCTCGCCGATGCGCTGTACCGCGCCGCCGAAAAGCGCCTGATGGACGAATACGCACCGTCCGCGTTTCCCGATGTGATCCCGCGCTCCGCAGCCTGCGCGAGGGCTTCGATCTTCCGCTCGCGATTCTTTCCAACGGCAGTCCGCCGATGCTCGCCATCGCCGTGCGCAGCGCGGGCATGGCCGGACTGTTCCTCTTATCCGTCGATGCCGTGCGCACCTACAAGCCCGCGCCGGGCCGCCTACGAACTCGGCACGCGCGCGTTCGGCGCGACGGCGCGGGAAATCGCGTTCGTGTCTGCGAACGGCTGGAACGTCGCGGGTGCCGCGTGGTTCGGCTACGCGACGTTCTGGAGCAATCGCGCAGAGCGTCCGCTCGAACAACTCGGCGTCAAGCCGCGCCACCGGCCGGTTCGATGTGACCGCGCTCGTCGCCGCTATCGAAACCCACGTGCAACCGCACCTGAATCATCACCGCATCATCACCAGCACAACCGTCTGACCGACCAAGGAGAACAACATGACGCAATCGCACGCTGCCGAAGGGCATGGCCATCTCGGCGGAGATTCAGCCGGGCTTCGAGACCATTCTTACGCCCGAGGCGCTCGCATTCGTCGCAGCGCTGCATCGGCAATTCGAGCCGCGTCGCCAGCAACTCTGCTCGCCACACGCATCGAATGCACGAAACGGCTCGATGCCGGCGAGCGCCCCACTTTCCTCGAAGCGACGAAATCGATCCGCGAAGGTGACTGGAAAGTCGCGCCGCTGCCGCAGGACCTGCAATGCCGCCGCGTGGAGATCACCGGCCCGGTCGAGCGCAAGATGATCATCAACGCGCCGAACTGGGACAACCAGATCGTCGGCTAGATCAATCTCAGGGAAGCGGTGTGCCGCACGATTTCGCTCGAGCGAACGAAAAGTCGTACAAGCTCAACGACAGGATCGCCACGCTGATCGTGCGTCCGCGCAGCTGGCATCTCGATGAAAAGCACGTCACGGTGGACGGTCAGCGCGTGTCGGGCGGCATCTTCGATTTCGCGCTGTTTTTGGTTCCACAACGCGAAGGAGTTGATCGCGCGCGGCAGCGGCCCGTACTTCTATCTGCCGAAGATGGAGAGCCATCTCGAAGCACGCCTGTGGAACGATATCTTCGTCGCGGCACAGGAAGCTGTGGGCATTCCGCGCGGCTCGATTCGCGCGACGGTGCTGGTCGAAACCATCCTCGCCGCGTTCGAAATGGACGAGATTCTCTACGAACTGCGCGAGCACAGTCCCGGCCTGAACGCGGGCTGCTGGGACTACATCTTCTCGGGGATCAAGAAGTTCAAGAGTAGTCCGGACTTCTGCCTGGCCAACCGCGCGAAGATCACGATGACCGTGCCGTTCATGCGCGCGTACGCGCTCGAGTTGCTGAAGACCTGCCACAAGCGCAGCCGCCCGCGATCGGCGGCATGTCCGCGCTGATTCCGATCAAGAGCGATCCCACCGCGAACGACCGCGCGATGGCCGGCGTGCGTTCCGACAAGGCGCGCGACGCCACCGACGGCTACGACGGCGGCTGGGTCGCGCATCCGGGACTCATGCCGATCGCGATGGAAGAATTCGTCAGGGTGCTCGGCGACCGCCCGAACCAGATCGACAAGCAGCACGCCGACGTGCAGGTCACGGCGAGCGATCTGCTTGACTTCCGTCCGGAAGAGCCGATCACCGAAGCGGGCTTGCGCAACAATGTCAACGTCGGCATCCACTATCTCGGTTCGTGGCTCGCGGGCAATGGCCGCGTGCCGATCCACAATCTGATAGAAGACGCCGCGACCGCCAAAATCTGGCGCTCGCAAGTGTGGCAGTGGATTCGCTCGCCGAAGAGGGCAAGCTCGACGATGGCCGCAAGGTCACGGCCGCGATGGTGCGCGAAATCGCCATCGACGAGCTTGAGAAGGTCAAGCAAAGCGTCGGCAGTTCGGCCGCCACTTTGAAGCCTTACGAACGCGCCGCGAAGATCTTCGAACAGATGTCGACATCGGAGCAGTTCA
>JAQFVJ010000223.1 GCA_029439525.1 Caballeronia sp. BR6202001591004 | reverse complement strand
CTTCCCGCGCACGCAGGCCGCGCAGGCGAAGCTCGATGCCGCCGCCGAGTTGTTCAAACCCGCGCCGTTCGACTAGACTCGCAGCAAGCTGCGAAGCCGATGGACGAACGCATCGCGGGTTCGACGCACGCGGCTGGACGCCGTTCGAATTCCAGCGCGAAGTCTGGCGCGAAGTGGCGCGCGGCGCGAGCGGGCTGCTGCACGCCACGAGCGGCGCGGACAAGACATGGGTGGCTCGGCGCGCTTGCGGCGTTCGCGGGGCCTAAGCGCTGCGAAGGCTACCCTGCCCGCTCCGCTCACCGTGCTCTAGATCACGCCGATGCGCGCGCTCGCCGCCGACATCGCCCGCGCGTTGCGGACCGCCGTCACCGCGCTCAACGTGCCGTGGACCGTCGGGCTGCGCAGCACAGGCGACACGTCATCGACGGAACGCGCACGCCAAAGCCGCCGCATGCCGTCAGCGCTGATCACCACGCCCGAGAAAGCCTCACGCTGATGCTGATGCTGATGCGCGCCAACGCGCAGGAAGAGCTCAAGCATCTGCGGATGATCGTCGTCGACGAATGGCACGAGCTGCTCGACAGGCGCGGCACGCAGACGCAACTCGCGATCGCGCGGCTGGCGCGCTGGCGTCCCGACCTGCACCCGATCTGCAAATCTGGGGCTTGTCTGCGACGCTCGGCAATCTCGCGTTCGCGCACGATGCGTTGCTGCATCCGGTGAAAACGCCGCGCGTCGTCGTGCGGGGCGCGCAGCCGAAGACACTGATCGTCGATACGACGATTCCCGAGACCATCGAGCGTTTTCGTGGGGCGGCCATCTCGGCGTGCGGCAGGTCGGTCCCGTCGCCGATGAGATCGACCGTGCGCAGAGTTCGCTCGTTTTCACCAACACGCGCTCGCAGGCTAAAACCTGGTATCGCGCGCTGCTCGAACGCAAACCGGAATGGGCAGGACTGATCGCGCTGCATCACGGCTCGCTCGACAAGGAAGTGCGCGACTGGGTCGAACTCGGCCTGAAGAACGGGCAACTGAAGGCGGTCGTTTCCACGTCGAGTCTCGATCTCGGCGTCGATTTTCTGCCGGTGGATCGCGTGTTCCAGATCGGCTCGCCGAAAGGCGTCGCGCGACTGATGCAGCGAGCGGGCGGCTCGGGCCACGCGCCGGGACGCGTATCACGCGTGACCATCGTGTTGACGCATGCGCTCGAACTAGTCGAAGCGGCCGCGGTGCGCTGGGCGATCGGCAAGGATCGCCGAAGGTCGCGACATGCCGCTCAAACCGCTCGACGCGCTCGTGCAACACTCGTGACGGTGGCGGATCGGCGGTGGCTTCACGCCCGGTGAGATGCTCGACAAAGTGCGCAGCGCTTATGCGTATCGCGATCTCACTCAAGCCGAATTTGACTGGGCGCTCGCGTTCGTCGAGCGCGGCGGCGTGTCGCTGGCGGCGTATCCGGATTATCACCGCGTGGTGCGGGACGATGACGGCGTGTATCGCGTGCCACGCGAGGATCTCGTGCGACGGCATTGGAACAATGTCGGCACCATCGTCGCGAATGCGACCATCAACGTGGCCTACATGACGGGCGGACGCATCGGCACGATGGAGGAATCGTTCATCTCGCGCCTGAAACCGGGCGATGTGTTCACCTTCGGCGGCCGCACGCTCGGACTTATCCGCGTGCGCGACATGACCGCTTACGTCAAACGCGCGACCTCGTCACGCGGTGCGATGCCGCAATGGGCCGGCAGCAAGATGCCGCGGTCGTCCGAACTGGCGGAAGCGGCGCTCGTCATGCTCGCGCGCAAGCGACGGCATTTACGACGAACTCGAGATGCAGGCCGTCAAGCCGCTGCTCGCCTTGCAGGCGAAGTGGTCCGCGCTACCGGGCCCGGGCGTGCGGAAACGGTGAAGTCGTGCGAGGGGCATCATTTCTTCTGCTATCCGTTCGCGAGACGCATGGCGCATATCCGGGCTCGGCTCGCTGATCGGCTGGCGCGTCGCGCGCGATCAGCCGAGCACGTTTTCCATCTCGATGAACGATTACGGCTTCGAGCTGCTGTCCGCGCAGCCGTTCGACTGGGAGACGCTGATCGCGGAAAAGTTGTTTTCGCCGGACAATCTGGAACATGACATTCTTGTTTGTGAGCCTGAACGGGCCGGAGTTGTGGGCGCGCCGGTTCAGGGAAATCGCGCGCGTGTTGAGGCTGATTTATCAGGGGCATACGGGACAGCAGAAAAGCGCGCGGCGCAATTGCAGGCGTCGAGCGGATTGTTCTATGAAGTGTTCCGCAAGCACGACAGCGGCAATCTGCTGCTCACGCAGGCCGATCAGGAAGTGATGCTGCAGGAGCTGGAACTCGGGCGCATCCGCGCGGCGCTCTAACGCATGAGCGAAAACCGGCTCGCACTGACGCATCCGAAGAAGCCGACGCCGTTCGCGTTTCCGCTGATCGTCGGACGCTTGCGCGAGAAGGTGAGCACGGAGAAGCTGGTCGGATCACGTCGAGCGCATGCTGGCGGATCTGGAGAAGACGGCACAAACGTAGGAGAGATATGGCAGTAGAAGCACTGACGATCGATGTCGACGGCCACGCGCTCCTGCTCTCGGCAGACCGCGCGGCCTTCGATCCGCGCGCGTGGCATTCCGGTATTCCACGCCGATGAAAAACGCTCACCGCACTGCACGCGTGGCGCGCGGCATCGCCGATTGCGGCTCGTGCTGGTCGAGGGCAATTACGATCGTCACGCCGGCATGCTGCCCGCGGCGTTCGATATCGAACTCGTGAAGAAGCCGTACCCGGCTGGGACCGTGGGCGCTTTGCCATCATCCGCAAGTCGTCGACGATGCGTACGCGCTCGCGGGCACGAACATCCGGTGTATCGGCTGGCTAGGCGTGTCGACAGCGCGCGGCTGCCGTGTTTTCGCTTCGGTGCGCGACTCGGCGTGCTGCGTTTGCTGTGCGGCGCGGCGCTAATGCTGCTCTTCACGATTGGCGAGGCGTGGGTCACGCAGCTCGCCGACGATACGTCGCGCGGGCGCGTCGTCGCCATTTACGCGACCAACTTCACGCTGTTCCAGATGACGGGACCGGTACTCGTCAGCGTCATCGGCGGATGGCCGTCGATGCGCTGCGCCATTTGCGGCGCGATCTTTCTGCTGGCGCTGCCCGTGCTGGCGATGATCCGCGTGTCGCCGCATGCGCTCGAATCCGACGAAGGCGAGCACGGCGACTGGCGGTAGGTGCTGCCGCGCATGCCGGCGCTGGTGATCGGCACGGGCTTTTTCGCGCTGTTCGATACGCTCGCGCTTTCGCTGATGCCGCTATTCGCGATGTCGCACGGCATCGAAGTGAAGGTGGGCGTGCTGTTCGCATCCGCGATTCTGCTGGGCGATACGACGATGCAGTTTCCCATCGGCTGGCTCGCCGACCGGATCGGGCGCGCGAAGGTGCACGCGGGCGCGGGGATCGTGGGGCATTGCTGCTGCCGATGCTGCCCTGGGCGATGACGCACCCGTTGGTCTGCTGGCCGCTGCTGTTCGTGATCGGGGCCGCCGGGAGCGTATATACGTTGTCGATCGTCGGGTGCGGCGAGTGATTTCGCAGCGCCGCGCTGGTGTCGGCGACGGCGATCGTCGGGGCGTCGTAGAGTGTGGCGAGTTTCGGCGGGCCGATCGTGGCGGGGACGTTGATGCGGATCGTCGGAGCGGATGCGCTAGTGGGGGTGTTGTTTGTGGCGGTGTGTGGCTTTTTGGGGGCGGTTTGGTGGGAGGGGGCAGGCACTTGAATAACTTGATTGCCAT
>JAQFVJ010000222.1 GCA_029439525.1 Caballeronia sp. BR6202001591004 | reverse complement strand
CTACGAAGAGCAGTACGGTCAGCTCGGCGGCGAGCCGTACGGCTGCCTGATGGCCGACTATTTCTTCGATCACACGCGTGCCGACGTCGACTTGTTTGGCTCGATCGCGAAGGTCGCGGCGGCGACGCACACGCCCCTTATCGCAGGTGCGGCGCCGTCCGTGCTAGATGGAGTCGTGGCAGGGACTCGCCAATCCGCGCGACCTGACGAAGATCTTCACGCAAAACCTCGAGTACACCGCGTGGAACTGGCTGCGCAACACCAAAGACGCACGGTACATCGGTCTCGCGATGCCTCGCTTCCTGTCGCGTCTGCCATATGGCGCGAACACCAATCCAGTCGATGAGTTCGACTTCGAAGAGGAAACCAGTAGCGCGGATCACAGCCGTTACGCCTGGACCAACGCGGCGTACGCGATAGGCGTCAACATCAATCGTTCGTTCAAAAAGTACAGCTGGCTGGTGCTCACTGATCCGCGGAGTGGGGTCGGGCGGTACCGTCGGAAATCTTCCTTTGCCACACGTTCCCGACGGATGACGGCGACGTCGACATGAAATGCCCGCCAGAGATCGCGATCTCGGGCCGGCGTGAGACGGAACTGTCGAAGAACGGCTTTATCCCGTTGATCCACCGCAAGAACACCGATCAGGCAACTCTCATCGGCGCGCAGTCGCTTCAAAGCCTGCCGAGTATCACGATGCCGATGCCAGCGCTATCCGCTCGGTTGCCGTATCTGTTCGCGTGCTCGCGTTTTGTACACTACCTGAAGTGCATCGTGCGCGACAAAATCGGCGCGTTCCGCGAGCGCGAGGACATGCAACGCTGGTTAAATGAATGGGTCATGTATTACGTCGATGCGGACCCAGTCAACTCGTCACAGGAAACCAAGGCACAACGTCCCCTGGCGGCGACCGAGGTAGTTGTCGAGGATGTCGAAGGCAATCCTGGGATACTACCAAGCGAAGTTCTTCCTGCGTCCGCACTTCCAACTCGAGGGTCTGACTGTCTCGCTGCGACTGGTCACGAAGTTGCCGTCGATCAAGGATGCGGCTTAATCGGCCAACTCGATCTGGCTAGCGGCTCGCACAAGGGCTTGCGTCTGAGACGCGAATCAACCGCGGGCGTGCGTCATCGACGCAAGCTCGTCGGTATTTCAATATAGATAAGGAATACTATATGGTACAGGATATCTTCCTGAAAATCGACAGCATCACCGGCGAATCGCATGACGACAAGCACAAAGACGAAATCGAAGTCCTGAACTGGATTTGGGAGATTCGTCAGGAATCGACGATGCACTCGGGTAGTCGCGGCGGTGCCGGCAAGGCAGGCGTGTCGGATCTGACGTTCGAGCACACCATCGGCCGTTCGAGCCCGAACCGGATGAAGTACGCGCTGACGGGTAAGCACATCGATCAGGCGACGCTCGTCATGCGCAAGGCTGGGGGCAACCCGCTCGAGTACCTGAAGATCACGATGAGCGATGTGATCGTCACGCGCGTGGCTCCGTCGGGCAGCCGCAATGATAGCGACCACAGCCGTGAGAGCGTTTCGCTGTCGTTCGCAAAGGTCAAGGAAGAGTACGTCGTCCAGAACGCGCAGGGCGGTTCGGGCGGGACGCGGTCACGGCTGGCTATGACATCAAGGGCAACAAGGAACTGTGAAGCTGACTGACTAGCCTCACGGCCCGGCGGGAGTTCGCTTCCGCCGGGCGGTTACGTTCATATGTCTCCCAGATTCAGTGGACTCCGGAAGTATTCAGCATGCGTTTGATTCCGACCGTCACCATAGTGTGGCGAACGCCCTGTGGCTCGCGGCGTGTGCGAGCAGCACCGAGCCCAAGCCGAAAGAGCCAACCCGGCTCGAGCTGAGCATTGCCGCGGAGAACGACGTCAATCCTGATGATAAGAGGCGCCCAGCGCCTATTGTCGTGCGCATCTATAAGCTTAAGAACGATGTTGCGTTCAACAGAGCCGATTTCTTCTCTTTGCAGACGCAAGATAAGGCCTCGCTCGCCAACGATCTCGTGAAGCGCGACCAGCTTGAGATGCGCCCTGGCAACAGGAAGATCATGCGTCGCAGCGATCCTGAAACGACTGAGATTGGCGTGATCGCCGCCTACCGCGATCTGCCCAATGCCGTGTGGCGCGAAACTTATGCGCTGCCTCCGGCGCCACGACGCTGCGTGGTATCTATCGATTCACGCCCAAGCTGAAGTTGACGATCACCTTGGGCGCAAAGGCCATCAGAATCGCGGACACCGCCCGGCCCGAAAAGAAATAGCGCGCGCAAAAAATCCAAATTAGTGGACAAGATCATGAGTTGGTATGCAAAGGTCACCTGGCAGGAAGGACTATTCTTCCGGCCACAATTGTTTCAGCAGCAGGAGCGCTACTTCGAAAAGTACGCGCACATGCGCGCAAGCCCACTGTCACCGTTTTTCTTCGGCTTCACGCAGTATCGCCTTGATCCGGAGTTGCTCACACTCGGCAAGTTCATCCTGCAATCCGCGACTGGCGTTTTTGCCGACGGCACACCGTTCGACGCGCCAGGCAACACGCCGCTGCCCGCGCCCCTGACGATTCGCCACAAGCATCTCGGGCAGGTGATATTCCTGGCCGTGCCGGTGCGGCTGCCGAACTGTGAGGAAACCACCTTCGACGCCGCCCCCGATTCGCTCGCGCGCTATCAGGTTTTCGACACCGAACTGCGCGACACCAATTCAGTTGGCCTGGCGCCTGAGCCGGTCCAATTGTCCAGTCTGCGGTTGCGGTTGGCGCCGAGAAGGAGATGGGTGAGGCGTGGATCGGACTGCTGCTCACCCGCGTGACCGCCATTCGTGCGGACGGCAGCCTCGAACTCGACACCTCGCTGATTCCGACTGTCGCGGGCTTCGGTGCGAGCGAGCTACTGATGAGCTGGTTGTTCAAGATCCAGGACCTCGCGCGCATGCGCGCCGATGTGCTCGCGAGCCGCCTTGCCGGCAGCGACAACAGCACGGCCAGCGCCGCCACGGTCAGTGACTATCTGCTGCTGCAGATCCTCAACTGCTACGAGCCACAACTGAAGCATCTATTAATTGTGCCGTCCACTTCGCCGGCCGACATCTACCAATTGCTGCTTGGCTTGGCATGGCGGGCGAACTGTCGACGCATCTGCGGCCGGGAACGCGCCGGCCGTTGTCTGTCCCGTCATCATACATGCACGGTGAGCCGCATACGTGCCTGAAGCCGCTTGTCGACAAGATCCACGCCATGCTCAATCAGGTGCTGGTGCGTAGTGCGCAGAAGATCACGCTGATCGAACAGGGGCACGGCATGAGCAACGCGGTGATCGACCCTGCCGAGATGCGCGACTTCACTGCGGTGGTGCTGGGCGTCAATGTGGCAATGCCGCCAGATGTGCTGCAGCAGGGCTTCCAGACGCAGGCCAAGGCTGGCCCGTACGTAGCCATCTTCCTGGCATTGGTTTGCAAGCGATGGCGGTCGCATCGAGCCAGATCCCTTACAACGAGGGCTATCTGTATTTCGAACTCACTTAGAACGGCCCGCTTTGGGAAGAGGTGGCGCGCCACTGCGGGCTTGCCTTGCATGTCGTCGGCGACTTCCCGCAACTCGACCTGCAGTTGTGGGGCGTACGCGGATAAAGGAGATCTGTCATGACTCGACACGTCATTGTCGTTGGCGACACGCTTGGACCATATGGCGGACAGGTCATTTCCGGATCGCCAGTGGACACAGTCCACGGCCGCGCGATGGCGCGCGTCGGCGATCCCGTCCTCTGCAACGAGCACGGTCCGAATGCAATCGCGGAAGGCGTCGCGACCTTCCTGTGCGCGGATCGGCCCGTCGCGCTCGAAGGACATCACGCACAGTGCGGCTGTATGCTCGTCAGTCTCCAGCCCCCCTGGCCGTTTCGTAATCAGGCCATGACCGGGCGGTGGCCGAAGCGCCGGCCGCCCGGTCATGGCGACACGCACCAAGTTTTAACTCCATGAGTCAACAGCCCAACCGCACTTACCTGTCGGACACCGCCGTGGCGTTTGCGGACAAGCCGTCTCTGTCGAGCGCCGGCTCGAACATGCCATCGCCGCCGCGATCCCATTTCGCGAGCGGCTGATCGCAGTCAAGGAGGCGCGCAATCCGCTGCTCAAAGCTGCTCGTCCGCTGCTGCGAGCGCTCGCTGACATGCCGCAGCATCTCGAAGCTGGTGCGGGGCCGTGGCTTCGCGATTTGCTTGTGAGCAGGAAGTGAGAAGCTTCCGGCGATTCTGCGAGCAATCAAATATCCGTCGCGATCACATGACTGGTGCGAGCTACTGCTTATGCACGGGACTCGACGAAAGCGTCGGGCAGACCGTTTGGGGGGATGCAGCCGCCGCGGCCGCAGACTGGATTCGCAAAGGTCTGGCGTCGACTTTCCACGAAGACACTAAGGGCGGGGACAAAACGTACTTGTTGATCGGCCGTTTGTTCAGCGACACGCAGGAGCACCGCGATCTGCTCGAAGTGATCTATCGGATTCTAAGCCTCGATTTCATCGGTCGCTACCGCTATGACAGCGACGGCACGCGCAAACACGACGCCGTACGCCAGCGCCTCTACACTAAGATCACCGCTGGCCGCGAAATCCCACGCCGATATCGCTGTCACCGCACTGGCAATCGGACGCGCGGCGCAAGCGCATGTCGTTGTACGATTTTCCGGTTTGGCTCACCTTCACAGTGTTCGCTGTGAGTCTTGTCAATCTGTTCGGCATCTACAAATACCAGTTGATGAGCCGCGAAGCG
>JAQFVJ010000221.1 GCA_029439525.1 Caballeronia sp. BR6202001591004 | reverse complement strand
TGCGCGTCGAATTCGGCGGTGATGTCCGCGCGCGACTCGCCGGTGCGGATGACGGTCGCGTCCGCCCGGGCGCCGAGCGTGAGCGCGAGGGCATCGATCAGAATGGATTTGCCTGCACCCGTTTCACCCGAAAAGACCGTGAAGCGTGGATCGAACTCGATATCCAGCGTGGCGACGATGACGAAGTCTCGAATGGACAGATGACGAAGCATGGACGCTTCGGGAAGGGGAATTCGAGTTCGGTTTTTCAGCGGTCGTTCAGTTCGACGATGAATTCTGCGACGGATGTTCGTTCCAGTGCAGCTTCTTGCGCAACGTGGCGTAGGTACTGTAGCCGACCGGATGCAGCACCGGCACCGTGTGCCGCGAGCGCCACACTTCGATCGAGTCGTTCAGTTTGACCGCCGTGAACGACTGCATGTCGAAGTTCACGTTGACGTCGCGGCCGCCGATGATCTGGATCGTCACCTTGGAATCGTCCGGCAGCACGATCGGTCGGTTGGACAGCGAATGCGGCGCGATCGGGACGAGCACGAAGCCCTGCAATTGTGGATGCAGAATCGGGCCCGCCGATGACAGCGCGTACGCGGTCGAACCCGTCGGCGTCGCGACGATGAGGCCGTCCGAGCGCTGGTTGTACATGAAGTGCCCGTCTACGGACACGCGCAGTTCCGCCATGCCGGAGAAGCCGCTGCGGTTCACGACCACGTCGTTGAAGGCGAGCGCGTGGTAGATCGGCTTGTCGTTGCGGACGATGCGCGCTTCGAGCAAGCTGCGCTCCTCGCGTTCGAACTGGCCCGCGAGCATCTGCGGCACGATCTCGCGCATGTCGGCGAGCGCAATATCCGTGATAAAACCGAGCCGCCCGTGATTCACGCCGATGAGCGGCGTCTTGTACGGCGCGAGTTGCCGGCCGACGCCGAGCATCGTGCCGTCGCCGCCCAGCACGACCGCGACATTCGCGCGCGCGCCGATTTCGGCGATCGACAGCGCCGGGAATTCGTCGATGCCGACGTCCTTCGCGGTGCCCGCCTCGAACACGACTTCGAAGCTCTGTGTTGCCAGCAACTCGGCGAGCGACCGCAACGGCGCTTCGATGTCGGGCGTGTTGGTGCGTCCCACGAGGGCGACGGTCTTGAGTTGGCCAATTTCCATGCCGGCATTACACCATAGGTGAAAGGCGAAAAGAACCGTGGGTGTGACGTGACGGTGCCGTGAATGCAGCGCCGCCGGAAGGAGCGTGTGCGCGCATTCAATCCCGCGTCGTCCGTCAGCGGATTGTCGCTAGAATGGAGCGGTCACAGAACAATGCGCCAGCCGGATCGGCTCTGCGTGCGTGCCACCGCACGCCATGGCACGCCGCTTTCCAGCACCTTGCGCTAAATTTGCCCATGCTAGACCCTCGTGCACAAACCCTCCTCAAGACATTGATCGAGCGCTACATCGCCGAAGGTCAGCTGGTCGGTTCGTGCACGTTATCACGGCATTCGGGGCTGGAACTCAGCCACGCAACGATCCGCAATGTCATGTCGGATCTCGAGGACTTCGGTCTCGTCGCCAGTCCACACACCTCCGCCCGACGCAATTCCTACGTCGCGCGGTTATCGCCTGTTCGTGACATCATGCTCACGGTCGAGGCGCTCCAGGACGAGGCGATGACCACCGCCGTCAAGACGCGCCTTCAGGGCGAGGAGTCGCAGAAGATCGTCGCGGCCGCCGTCAGCGTGCTGTCCAGCCTGTCGTCGTTCGCGGGCGTCATCCTCACGCCGCGCCGCAGCCACATGTTCAAGCAGATCGAGTTCATGCGGCTGTCCGACAAGCGCATCCTGCTTATCATCGTCACGCCCGAAGGCGACGTGCAGAACCGGATGATGGCCGCCCAGCGCGACTACTCGCCCTCGCAGCTCACCGAGGCGTCCAACTATACAATGCGCATTTCGCGGGCCTGTCCTTCGACGAGGTACGCCGTCGACTTCGCGAGGAAATCGACCAGTTGCGCGGAGACATGACCGCGCTGATGCAGGCGGCGGTCGTCGCGAGCACGGCCGAAACCGATCCCGGCGAGACCGTGCTGATTTCCGGCGAGCGCAACCTGCTTGAAGTGGCGGACCTGTCGTCCGACATGGCGCGCCTGCGCCGTCTGTTCGATTTGTTCGATCAAAAAACGAGCCTCCTGCAATTGCTGGATGTATCGAGTCACGCGCAGGGGATACAGATTTTCATCGGCGGCGAGTCCAATCTCGTGCCGATCGAAGAAATGAGCGTGGTCACCGCGTCGTACGAGGTGAACGGGAAGATCGTCGGCACGCTATAGGCGTGATCGGCCCGACGCGCATGGCGTACAACCGCGTGATTCCGATCGTGGACATCACCTCGCGTCTGCTGTCGATGTCGCTCAGTCAACAGTGACATCGTGCCGGGCGGCGGCGCGCGCCGCCAGTCGGCCATTCGGCATAGGCACCGCGCCGAAACCCCTATCCGCTTAAGCCATCCGGCCAATGATGCATGCGCTTCAGAATCCGCCACTATAATGATACCTTTCAAAGAACCCATCGACGACTTTTTCCGGCGGCCCTGCACTATGCGTTTCGACCTCGAGTTGCCCTCGCAGCCTAGCGCTTCGCATCGTGTCGCGGTGCTGCTGATCAATCTCGGCACGCCCGACGCGCCCACGCCACGCGCCGTGCGCAATTATCTCGCGCAGTTCCTGTCGGACCCGCGCGTGGTCGAAATCCCGTCGATGGTGTGGCAAATCATCCTGCGCGGCGCGATCCTGCCTTTCCGCAGCCGCGCATCCGCGAAAAAGTACGCGCAGGTATGGATGCCAGAAGGCTCGCCTTTGCGTGTTTACATAGAGAAGCAGGTCGACGATCTGCGGCGCCTGTTTGCGGCGAATGACTATCAGGTGATCGTCGAATACGCGATGCGCTATGGCACGCCTAGCATCGGCGCGATGCTCAATCAGCTGAAGCTCGAAGGCGCCGAGCACATTTTGCTTGTGCCGATGTATCCGCAATACTCGTCGTCGACGACCGCGACCGCGTTTGACGATGCCTTCAATGCGCTCAAGCGCGTGCGCAATCAGCCGGAAATTCGCACGATTCGCCATTACGCCGATCATCCGGCCTACATCGGCGCGCTCGCGGAGCAGGTTCGCGAGTACTGGCGGCATTACGGCGCGCCGGATTTCGCCGCCGGCAACAAGCTGGTGCTGAGTTTCCACGGCGTCCCCAAGCGCACGATGGATCTGGGCGATCCTTACCACGATCAATGTCAGCTCACCGGTTCGTTGCTCGCTCAAGCGCTCGGCCTGACGCCGGTGGAGTGCCGCGTCACCTTCCAGTCGCGCTTCGGCCGCGCGGAATGGCTTCAGCCATATACGGCGCCGACGGTCGCGGAACTCGGCGCGGGCGGCGTGCCGAGCGTGGACGTGTTCTGTCCTGGCTTCACGGCGGATTGTCTGGAGACGATCGAGGAAATCGGCATCGAGGTGCGCGACGAATTTCTCAAGGCGGGCGGCAAGCATTTTCACCATATTCCCTGCCTGAACGCGTCGCCTGCGTGGATCAAGGCGCTCGGCGAGATTGCGGCGCAGCATTTGCAGGGGTGGCCGGTGCAAATGGCCGCAGCCGCTGTCGGCCGTGATGTGAACCTGGTTTTTAGAAGCACAGACAGATGAATTACAAGATTTCGACGGAACTCGGCCCGCGTTTGTGCATCGACCAATAATTGTGGGCGGCGCGTTTCTTGAAGACACGCAGTTGCTCGCCAGCGACGCGGTGGAAAAGGGCCGCGTGAAGATCGGCGGCGCGAATGTGAAGCACGTCAAAGGACGTGCGCGTGGGGGATATCATCGAGATCGATATCGAGCGAATCGTCTGGCAGGTCGAAGTGCTGGGCCTGTGCGATGTGCGCGGACCGGCGCCGGTTGCGCAGACGCTCTACGCCGAAACCGACGAAGGCCGGGCGAAGCCGAGCGCCGCAAGACGTTCCGCGAGCCCGCCGCCGGCCTGCAGGGCAGACCGACCAAGCGGGACCGGCGCGTTATCGACAAACTTTCAGGTTCGGACTGAAGTAGTGTTCCATCGCTGCATGAACGCTGCCCTACTCGGTGTTGCTTTCCGTGACGGCGCCGGACGCGCAAATGGTGGTCGTTTCCGCGACGAGTACCAGAGAGACCCCGCGCGATAGCAAAGGTCAGTTTTATGGTACTTCCTGAGGCGGGTGATCCGCCGGACTACCGGATCGGGAAACGGGCAATGGCTGGGCGGTTAATTCAGCAATCGTAGGATTAGGGTTAACGTGTCTCCCACGACGCTTGATTGGAGTTTAGGCGAGGGCGAGGGTGTCCATTCCTTCAATCTGAATTTTGACAGTGCGTCAAAATGCGCGTTACCAATCGTTTCAAGGGCGAAATTTCCGCTTCCCGCTGGCCTGAATACTGAAATTAGTCTGAAAAGATCGCGTCACGGGCTTGAAAATGCCTCCGATGCCCCAAATTTTATCGCTAGTGTGCGAATGGGCGCGCCAGCGAGTCCTCGCGCCGCACGAGTCACGCCGCGCATATCGGTGAGTGTCGGCCCGCCAGTTCGCCTCCGATTCACTCACTTACTGCACTAGATATTCAGCGACATGGAAAACACGCAAGAGAATCCAGCGAGCCAGAACCCCACGCCCGCCGACGAAACCGCGCGCCAGGCCGCCGATCCCACCCAGCCCGCAGCCGCACAAGGCGCACAGGCTGAGGCTGCCGCCGAGCAAGCGGCGCCGAATCCGGCCGAAACCGCGCTCGCCGAGGCTCAGGCGAAGATCGTCGCGCTTCAGGAGGACTTTCTGCGCGCCAAGGCGGAAACCGAGAACGTGCGTCGCCGCAGTCAAGAAGACGTGCAGAAGGCGCACAAATTCGCCATCGAAAACTTCGCGGAAAACCTGCTGCCAGTGCTCGACAGCCTGGAAGCCGCACTGGCCGATCAGTCTTCTGACCTGGCCAAAGTGCGCGAGGGCGTCGAACTGACGCTGCGTCAACTGACGGGCGCGCTCGAAAAGGGCCGCGTCATCGCGTTGAATCCTGTCGGCGAAAAATTCGATCCGCATCGCCATCAGGCCATTTCGATGGTTCCGGCGGAGCAGGACGCGAATACCGTCGTTACGGTCTTGCAGAAGGGCTACATCATCGCCGATCGCGTGCTGCGTCCGGCGCTCGTGACCGTCGCAGCGCCGAAGTAAGCCCGCGCCGACGCCAATGAGCCACGTCCCGGTCGATTCGACCGCCCTTCGCCGTCGTCGACATGCAGGCGGTCGACGACGCTGGCTTCGATGCCGCGCTGCGTCGGGGGGGGGGGGGACGATCTGGCCGTGGTGTTCG
>JAQFVJ010000220.1 GCA_029439525.1 Caballeronia sp. BR6202001591004 | reverse complement strand
GTCGAGCTGTTCGGGCGTGGCGGCGGCCGCTGACGCAGCGGCGGCGGGCGCGACGTCGGCGTGGCTCGTGAAGATCGCGCCCTGGCGATCGGCTCCACAGGCCGGGCAGGTGTCTTCTTCGGCGCGCGAAATCGTGTTGCACTGCCGGCAGATCACGGAGTCGAGCGACAACGAGTATTCAGGTCCATTCATGTCGCACCTATTTTCAATTTATGGCCCGGCGCCGCGCGCGCGGCGTCTCGACCTCTGTTAAGTCATAAGCAACCCGAAACGCGTTTGCCGCCCGTGCCGGGACTCCTGAATGTCGATGGGAGGCCTATTTTTCGTTGTGCGGACGAAACGCGTCTACGCGATTGCGCACATTCGCGTAATGAATGGGCTAGGGAAAACGCTAGGGATGTTGCGGGGGAGGCCAAACGTTTGTCGATTCGGCCGATGCTGCTGGACCCGACCGTATCGGCCATCTGGCCGACTGTCGGTTTGTGATCCCAGATTGGATAGTGACGGTAATCGAGACTATGAGACCGGCAATGACGAGTGGTGGTTTTCAGGCGACTTCAAGATGGCTGATCTTCGTGCTCCCGTACTTTACGGGGGCGATCAAATACGTTCTGCGCGTGGCGCTGAAGCATGCGGACGACTTCGCGTTTTTCCCCATTTCGCTGGTGGCGTGCGGCATCAGCCTGAACGTTGCATCGACCGCTCTTTCGCAGCATTCGATGCTGCATCCGCGCGGTAGGAAGACGTGGTTTGCCTTAGATGGGCGAGATTTATCTCAAATATGGGACTTTTCGCCTCGCTTTTCGGGGTGGTCTTGTGGCTATTTTGCTGGTTGCTTCGTTTAGCGACGAGGTCAGGGCAATCACGCTCTTGCATCCTCTACGCGAAGCTTCGATTTACTATACTTATAGTCGACGTCGCTTAACGAATGGAAATTCAGGGTGGAAAAATGATTGAACTACATGCTTGGTTTCTCGTTGAAGAGTATTGGCCACTACACGTGGCCTTGCTGGTCGGGCATTTCGTTGTTCCGCGCGTGCTCGATCTGGTGTACCCCTGACATCAGCCGGTGAAGTAGGGCCACGGACCGTCTATCGTCGACGAACTCCTAATTCTGCCCCAAGAACGAAAAAGGACGCTCCAAAATCGGAGCGGCCTTTCAGAATGCCTTGGTGCCCAGAGCCGGAATCGAACCGGCACGCCTTGCGGCGGGGGATTTTGAGTCCCCTGCGTCTACCAATTTCACCACCTGGGCAATCGGGTTCTCGATTATGGCGCAAAAGCCGGTCGCGGGCAAGAGCGTCACTGGCTCAGGTAAGTAAACGCACCATTCTTCATGATGCCCATCACGCTGGCGCGCCGGTCCAGCCCGACGTGATCCGTCGCGCTCGACCACGCCATTCGGCACCACGAGCTCATGTGCGTGCTCGAGTTCCGAGTGCAGCGCGACGCGAAACTCCTTCGTTCCCGGCTTGCCTGCCTTGAGCGCGCGCCACGGCATCCTGCAAACGCGGATAGACGCCCGCCGCATCGCCGGCGAACGCGTCACCGTGCCACGGCCGTACTTCGCCTCGTAAGCCTCGACGAACGCAAGCACCGCCTTCTTCGACGGATGGTCCGCCGGCAGCGTGCGCGTGACAACCACCTGCTGGGTCGGAAAGAGCGTGCCCTCCACGTCCTTGCCGCCCAGCTTGATGAATTCCGGCGTCGCGATGCCGTGCGTCTGATAGATCGCGCTCTTGTAGCGTAGCCGCGCTCGACGAGGGTGCGCTGCAGTAGCACGGTTGGCGTGTCCGCGCCCGCGATTAGCACGGCGTCGGGTTTCGCGGCCATCAGCTTGAGAATCTGGCCGGTCACGCTCGCGTCGGTCCGGTTGAAGCGCTCAGTCGCGACGACCTTGATATGCCGAAGCTCTGCAAATTTGGAAAACTCACTGAGCCAGCTATCGCCGTAACTGTCCGCGAAACCGATGAATCCGACCGTCTTCACGCCGTGATTGGCCATGTAGCGCGTTATCACGTCGGCCATTATCGGTCGCAAAAAAATCAGAGCTCATAGCTTTCGTGCTCGCCAGAGAGCTCCTGTTCGATCAGCTTGCGGTTCATCGTCGGCGATAGCAATTCCACTAGCGTATGCATATAGTTGCGCAGATACGCGCCCTGCTTGAGTGCGAGCCGCGTGATATTGGTGCCGAACAGATGTCCGACCGGCATCGCGCACAGATGACGGTCGCGCTCCGGATTGAATGCGATATCCGCCATGATCCCGACACCCAGCTCCAGTTCGACATAGGTCTTGATGACATCCGCGTCGATGGCCTCGAGCACAATGTCCGGCGTCAGATTGCGCAACTGAAACGCCTGATTGATCTTCGTGCGCCCGGCGAACGACGCTTCGTACGTGATCAGCGGGTACTGCACGAGATCGTCGAGCGTGAGGAGCTTGCGCTCCAGCAGCGGATGATCGGGCGGCATCACCGCGAGGTGCTGCCACTGAAAGCAGGGCAGCGACACGAGTTCCTTGTAATTGGCGAGCGCCTCGGTCGCGATGGCGATATCCGCCTGATCGTGGATGACCATCTCGGCGACCTGCGGCGGGCTTCCTTGCAGAATCGAAAGGTGCACCTTCGGAAAGCGCTTCTTGAACTCGGCGATGGCAGCGGGCAGCGAGTAGCGCGCCTGCGTGTGCGTTGCCGCGATCACGAGATTGCCCTGATCCTGCGCGGCGTAATCCTTACCGACGCGCTTCAGGCTTTCCACTTCCTGCAAAATTTTCTCGACCGACGCGAGGATGATCTGCCCCGGCTCGGTGAGCGATCGCACGCGCTTGCCATGCCGCGTGAAGATTTCCACGCCCAACTCGTCTTCCAGCTCGATGATCGCCTTGGAGACGCCCGGCTGCGACGTGTACAGCGCCTTGGCGGCCTCCGTGAGATTGAAGTTCTGCCGGACGGCCTCGCGCACGAAGCGAAACTGATGCAGATTCATTTAACACCTTTGTTTACTACTGCTGGGCATATCAAAGTAATTTTTCAGTCGTTTGCAATATATAGCAGGTTCTTTTCTTTATTTACTATCAGTCCAACTTTCCAATATCTATATCTCTATCTGAAGGCGCTCGACGTGCCGGTGAACCCGCTGCATGCGCGCGGCTATCCGAGCATCGGCTGCGAGCCGTGCACGCGCGCCGTGTGTCCCGGCGAGGACAGCCGCGCGGGCCGCTGGTGGTGGGAATCGCGCGACACGAAGGAATGCGGCTTGCACATCACGAACATCAAGGTCGTCGAGGAAGCACCTAGTTCGGCGGCAATCTGAGGCAGCGCAACGATAGTTTCGAACTAACCGCGCGCGCCCGGCAACAAACTTCTATCATTGAACGCATCGTCCAAGCGGAAGACACACGCATGACGCTGCACAGTAAAGGACCGACGCATATGAGCATCACGCTCGACTCTCCCGCCCCGATCGTCAACAAGGAGGGCGAACCGGATGGACCATCTCGACTGGCTCGAAGCCGAGTCGATCCACATCATCCGCGAGCTGGTCGCCGAATGCAGCAAGCCCGCGCTGTTGTTCTCGGGCGGTAAGGATTCGGTCGTCGTGCTGCATCTGGCGCTCAAGGCGGTCGGTCTCGGCGCGGGCCGCAAGACGCAACTGCCGTTTCCGCTGGTTCACATCGACACCGGCCACAACTTCCAGGAAGTGATCGATTTCCGCGATCGTCGTGCTGCCGAAATCGGCGCGGAACTGGTCGTCGGCCATGTGGAAGATTCGATCAAGCGCGGCACGGTGCGTCTGCGTCGCGAGACCGATTCGCGCAATGCCGCGCAAGTGGTGACGCTTCTGGGGAAACCATCGAGCAATACAATACGGCTATATGGCGATGATCGGCGGCGCGCGCGAAAGAGCGCATCTTCTCGTTCCGCGACGAATTCGGTCAGTGGGATCCGAAGGCGCAACGCCCGGAACTGTGGAGACTCTATAACGCGCGTCTGTATGCGGGCGAGCATCTGCGCGTGTTCCCGATCTCGAACTGGACCCAGCTCGACGTGTGGCAATACATCGCGCGCGAAAAGCTCGAACTGCCGTCGATCTACTTCGCGCACGACCGCGAAATCTTGCGTCGCAACGGCCTGCTGGTGCCGGTGACGCCGCTCACGCCGGTGCGTGACGGCGAGACGCCTGAGATCGCGCAGGTCCGCTTCCGCACGGTCGGCGACATCAGCTGCACGTGCCCGGTCGCGAGCGATGCGGATGACGTCGAGAGTATCATCGCGGAGACGGCCGTGACGGAAATCACCGAACGCGGGGCGACGCGCATGGACGATCAAGCTTCCGAGGTCGCGATGGAACACCGCAAGAAGCAAGGTTATGTCTAAGCATCACGCCCGATGGAACGATTAGGAAGAAACGAATCGTGAGCATCTATCAAGCTGAAAACCTGGGCGTGTTGCGCTTCATCACGGCAGTGTGGACGACGGCAAAAGCACGCTGATCGGCCGTCTGCTGTACGACAGCAAGGCCCTGCTGTCGGATCAATTGTCCGCCATTTCGCGCGCTAAGAACAAGCGCACTGTCGGCGATGAAATCGATCTGTCGTTGCTGACGGACGGGCTCGAAGCCGAGCGCGAGCAGGGCATCACGATCGACGTCGCGTATCGCTATTTCGCGACGGCCAAGCGCAAGTTCATCATCGCCGATACGGCCGGGCCACGAGCAGTACACGCGCAACATGGTGACGGGCGCGTCGACCGCGCATGTCGCGATCATCCTCGTCGACGCGCGTCACGTTCGAAAACGGCGACGCGCAACTGCTGCCGCAGACCAAGCGTCATAGCGCGATCGTTAAGCTGCTCGGCTTGCAGCACGTGATCGTCGCGATCAACAAGACGGATCTGGTCGAGTACAGCGAAACGCGCTTCAACGAGATTCGCGATGCGTATGTCGCGCTGGCGCGTCAGCTCGGCATCGCCGATGTGCGTTTCGTGCCGGTATCGGCGCTGAAGGGCGACAACATCGTGAGCGCGAGCGAGCGCATGCCGTGGTATGCGGGCGAGCCGCTGCTGGATTTGCTCGAGTCGCTGCCGGTCGCGCAGCCGAACGTTCAGGCGCTGCGTTTCCCGGTGCAATGGGTCGCGCGTCAGGACGGCTCGCAGGCGGACGATTTCCGCGGCTACATGGGCCGCGTGGAAGCGGGCGAAGTGCGCGTCGGCGACGTCATTACCGTGCTGCCGGCGAATCGTCAGGCGACGGTCGCGGAGATCATCGCGCCGATGCCGGGCGGCGTCAGCGCGATCGATCGCGCGTTTGCCGGCCAGACGGTGACGATCCGTCTCGCGGAAGACGTCGACGTGTCGCGCGGCGATACCTTCGTGCCGGTAACCGACCGGGTCGATCCGGCGAAGAAGCTCGAAGCCGATCGTCGCGGACGAATACGATTACGCATCAGGGCACCGGCGCGTTCGTGCTGATCGACAAGGCGACGCATCACACGGTCGCGGCCGGTATGATTCGTGGAATCGCTGGCTAACGGTATTCACAGTATTCGACGGATGATCGTATGGGTAAGGTCTACTTGATCGGTGCAGGGCCGGGCGCGACGGATCTCATCACCGTACGCGGCATGCGTCTGCTCGAACAGGCCGATGTGGTGCTGCACGATGCGCTCATCGAGCCTGCTATGCTCGATTACGCTCGCACCGACGCAAAGAAGATCGCGGTCGGCAAGCGTTGCGGACAGCGTTCGACGGCGCAGCATTTCATCAACAAGCAGATCGTCGATGCCGCTCTGGAGCACGCGATCGTCGTGCGCCTGAAGGGCGGTGACCCGATGCTGTTCGGCCGCGCCGATGAGGAAATGCGGGCGCTCGAGGCGGCGGGCATCGAGTTCGAAGTGGTACCGGGAATCACGGCGGCGCTGGCCGGCGCGGCTTCGTTGCAGCGGTCGCTGACCTTGCGCGGCGTGTCTCGCAGCGTCGCGCTGACGACGCATTCGCGCGCGGCCGATAGCGATGAGATTCGCGAGCACGCGCAGGCGGACTCGCTCGTGTACTACATGGGGCGTGACAGTGCGCCCGAGGTCGCGCAGCAATTGATCGATGCAGGGCGGGCGGGATCGACGCCGGTTGCTATCATTGAAGCATGCAGCACGCCGCGTGAGCGCATGCTAACGCTCACGCTTGCGGAGATGGCGTTGGGTGTGGCGCAAGCGTGGCTCGATCCGGCGCAGCCGAGCCTGCTCATGATTGGCGAGGCGTTTCGGGAACGGGTTTCGGCGGTTAAGCCGAAGGTGCATCTGAAGGGGATGCAGGCGGCCTGGACGTGGTTTTTTGGCGGCTACTGCATAAACAAAACACAACAAATACGAGCAAGCAGCAACGAGGAAAGACTAAAGCACCTGCCGCAGGCAAAACCCCGCGACCGCCTCCAACACCCCCTTATCCTCCCCAACCGCCGTCGCGCACCGAATCACGACCCCCGGATTCGCCACCCGGCACTGCTCGATCACCTCAGGCAAATCCTTCCTCACATGTCCGCCTTGCCCGAAGAACACCGGCACGACCGTAATGGACTCACACCCTTGCGCCGCCTGAGCCGCCACGGCAGAAGGCAAATCTGGCGCCATCAATTCGAGAAAAGCCAGCGACACCGGCTGATCCCCACGCGAAGCGCGCAGCTTG
Organism: Caballeronia sp. BR6202001591004; assembly: GCA_029439525.1. Taxonomy (GTDB): domain Bacteria; phylum Pseudomonadota; class Gammaproteobacteria; order Burkholderiales; family Burkholderiaceae; genus Caballeronia. The sequence continues at coordinate 618 of JAQFVJ010000220.1, read as the reverse complement.
ATGAGCAGCCGCTCGAACGGCTCGGCCCCGCGCGCATCGCGCGCGCCGTGCCCGAACAGAATGATCCCGTGCTTGCCGCCAGAATTCATGACGCGCTCCTGATCCTGAGAGGCCGAAGGACCGTCAGTGCCGCTCGATCCATTTGAGCCCGATCAGCCCCAGCACCAGATAAGCGAGCGCGGGAGTCGCCGCCGTAATCGGCGCGGGCCAGGTATTCAGATTACCGATATGCGAGAATAGCGTATTAAACAGCTGAAAACTCATGCCGATCATGATGCCGCCGAACACCTTCACGCCGACCACACCCGCCCGCGTGTGCAGATACGCGAACGGCAGCGACAGAATCAGCATCACGAACACCGCGAACGGATAGAGAATCTTGCGCCAGAACGCGATCTGATAGCGCTGCCCATCCTGATGATTCTCGGTCAGATGCTGGATATACCGGAACAGATTGAACATCGACATGCGATCCGGCGACACCAGCAGCACCGACAGAATCTGCGGTGTCAGCTCCGAGCGTAGCGAATACGTCGGCAATGTCGTCTGCTTCGCAGTGTAGATTGGATTGGGCGTATCGCCGGGATTGAACTGCTGCGGCGGCACATCGACGAGGTG
>JAQFVJ010000219.1 GCA_029439525.1 Caballeronia sp. BR6202001591004 | reverse complement strand
CCGGATATGCGGCTGATCGCTTCTTCTTGATTTGATCAGCTATCGTAGAATCCGGCCGACTCGGCGCCGCCGGTGGGGAGAGCTCTCCCCACCGGCCAAAACCTCTGTTGTTATATCGGCTAAAATGATTGTCGCCGCACAAGCGCCGCCCTCGCGCTCTAATCCTGACAGAGAACGGCCAGCTGTCGCGGCGACGGTTCGACGCGCGTTCGAGATGCTGATCGATGCGACTCGCGCAATCCGTCCGCAGTCGATTAGAATCGCAATCAGTGTGACGCGCCTACCTTTGTTGCCAAGTGGCTCATTCCGCGGCTGCCTGATTTCACGAACGCGCATCCTGATATCGACTTGTGCGTCGTCGCGTCAGACCGCCTGTCACACTTTCACGCCGACAGCGTGGACATCGTGGTGCGGATTTGCCCGCCGTTCGGCCTTGGTCTGGCGGCGGAACTCCTGTTGGAGGACTTGCTCATGGCAGTAGCACACCGCATTGATGCAAAAGCAAAAACGGAATCACGACCGGTTTCCTGCCAAAATTGCGCTGCTTAAGGTGCGCGCGGCATCAAGTATTCGTCGAGAACTTGCGGTCGATGCCACCTTCCTTGAAGACGAACCTCCCCCCGCGGCTTGACGAAACCCGTCGACGCATCGGCGGGTACCTTGCGCGCTTCGGTACGGTTCAACTCGCGCAGGTGTCATGCGACTGCCACGGCCTGCCGACACAATTCCTGTCTGCCTGTCCGCAGCAAGAAATCATCGCGCTTTATCACGAGCTGATGCCAACTAATCCGCGCGCCCTCCACCTGGAACAAGGAACGCTAGGCACTGTTTGCACACGTTGGTGCGAGATGGCGACCACGCGTAACGATCAACTCGGCGAGGGCGACAAAACGAACAAGGGTTGGGGTGATGGAAGAGCTTTCTGGGATATTGTGGAAACTCTGCATTCCTGTCAGGTAGGACTCCGCCTCGAGGTGACTCAGCGCCTTTCGTTGCAAGCCTTGAATGGATTCTGCGGCCGAAAAACTTCGCCAAGGTCCCCGAAGGCAACTATCACCGTTGATTTCTGCTTCACCCGAGAATTTTGCATGCTTGAAATTCAAGCCCCGCACAGCGCGGAATCCAAATGCGCCGTGCTCGGCTCCTTATTGCTCACCGGCGGCCATTGTTTCGACAAGGTAGCGGACTTGCTGGCCGATAATGATTTTTACTATCGAAGCCATCTGTCGCTCTACCGGATCATCGGCACGCTTGTCCTTGTCCATACTGAGCAACCTGCCGGAGTCGTGACGGTGACCGCACGACTGGACATGCTGGAGGTACTCCAAGCAGGCGGAAGGCCGGGGGTACCTTGAGGAGATCATTCGCGAAACGCCCTCGGTCGCGAACGTTCCGTAAGTATGCGGAGGTTATCATCGAGCGCCGCATGAAGCGCCAATTGATCGACGCGGCACGCAGGATGGAAGAACTTGCTTACGAGCCAGGGGAGACGTGCGCCAGCAGATGTATATGCTGCACAAAGTCTGGTAATGCATCTGACAGAAAGAAGGATCTACGGTGACGACGAGCCACCGCCAATTACCGGCAGGCCAGGAAACTGATGCAGGCGGGGAGGAAGAAACCGAGCGCCTGGTAGACGCCGAGGCACCACGCAAATCCAGAGCTACTCCGCCACCCCGAAAATTACGCGGGAATTCGACCGGCGACCTGCGGAAAGTAAGACTGGCGGCTCGACGAAGCGAATACCATGCGGTTTATCGAACGCGCGGCTCGCTCGCGGCTGCAGTGTCGCCTATGGTTTAGCTGCCGCCGGCTACGGCGGTCTGCTGACCGGCCATGCCGCCGTCGATCCCGTAGAAAGTCGCGCCGCTGTAGTCGTCGCCATTCGAGGCGCTCGCGCCACCCACTGCGCCGCCAGTGTTCGAAACTGGCATTCCGGATGATTGAGCAGCAGACAGCCCGCGCCGAATGCGAGCTGTCCGGTTGCGTAGCGTGCGGCGATGCCCCACGCACCGTGCGCTACATGCTGACAGTTTCGTCGATGCTGCTGGGCGCATACACTTACACCGACGGGCGCGCGAACGAATTGCCAGGCGCATCGGCCAGCACGCTCAAACTGCGCTGGAATCAGCTCGCGCTGAATGCGGTTTACGCGCTCTCGAAACGCACCGAACTCTATCTACGGGCGCATATCAACTCGCTTCCGGCGACTCGAGCACGTTCGTAGGCACAACGTCCAAGTCGATCGCCACGATTGCGGACATCGGCACGTCTTCGGCGTTGAACCGGCAGGTCGCGGTATTCACCGGCGTGCGGATGAAGTTCTGACGCCACACTAGACATTTGGCATTGTGATGGTAATTGTCGTGGAGATATCATATTGATCGACTTTATGATCATCGACATTTTCGCTCTAACCCGCCATGCCGAGTTATCTCACCGCCGCCGAAACAGCGGCCTTGTTGGGCATTTCGCGCCAAACGCTGTATTCGTATGTGAATCGAGGAATATTGCGGGCATTGCCCGGCGATTCGCCGCGAGAGAGCCGCTACCTGAAAAGCGAGGTCGAACGCGTAGCGCAGACCAGGCGGCGCGGAAGAAAACCCACGGACGTGGCGCAGACGGCGCTCGATTGGGGGCTTCCAGTACTTGACGAATCCTTGAATCGTCGATTACGTTGATTCAGGATCAACATTTATATTAATTATATATTTATTGTGGGCAAGACGCGGTTACGCTCGTGGCAACGATGTCGCTCGAAGACGTCGCGGTGCATCTTTGGCAGATGCCAAAGGCCATCGCTTTCGGCAACGCGCGGCCGCCCGACCCGGTGCGTCAGGCCGCGCTAGATACGCTGCTCGATACGCTTGCGCCCGAGCGCTATGAAGCAAGCATGCTGCGCGACTTCACGCTGGTGAGCGACGACATCGGCACCGCAATTTGGTAACGCTCATCCGGGCGCGTTGCCGAAGGCTGCGGCGCGCTCGTTCGGCAACGCGCCGCGTGCATGCTCGATTCGAAACCGGATAGCGGCCCCATTCACCTGCAGTGCGCGAAAAGGTGGAAGCTCGACGCCGACGGCGCGGAACTGGTCCGCATGGCGCTGGTGCTCTGCGCGGATCACGAACTGAACGCATCGAGCTTTACGGCGCACTGCGTGGCGTCAACCGGCGCGAACTTGCGTGCGGGCGCGGTTGCCGGTCTCGCCGCGTTAACATAACAGGAAGCCGGCATGGCGCCACCACTGCACGCGGGGAAGCGCTTTGGGACGAACTCGGTGATGCTCAACCTGCCGCGAAGCTGCGTGAACGCCTGGATCGCGGTGAAGACCTGCCGGGTTTCGGCCACCATCTTTATCCCGATGGCGACCCGCGCCCGACCGCACTGCTCTCGCGCATCCTGCCTTATCACAAGCCCTGGCAAACATTGATCGACGAAAGCTCGGCATTGGTCGACGCGCATCCGTCGGTCGATTTTGCGCTAGTGGCTTTGCGCCGTCATTTTTGAAGCTGCCCGTTGGCGCTGCTTTTGGTTTGTTCGCGCTAGGACGCGCCGTGGAGTGGATCGCGCACGGGCTTGAGCAGCGCACCATGAACGACTTGATCCGGCCGCGCGCAGCGTATGTCGGACCGGTGCTCCAGCCGCCCCAGGCATCAGCGCCCGTTTCCGCCAGACGCAGTCGTACGAAGTGAAACGTTCGTGCTTCGAATGTGACGCCGGTGAATAGCAAGCGACGGAGCCCCGCTGCGCAAGGGAGAATCGTTAGTGTTTGGGTCACTTTTGCACAACGACTTCGCTGAACGTGCGGATTCCAGGGAAATTGAACGCCCGTTTCGGTCAAGTCGAACAGGCTGGAGGAAGTTGCTGCGTCATGCTCCTGGACACGAACCCATCGCATATTCACTGCAGCCGAACGGCGAGTTTGTGCGCCTGGTTAGCCAGTCTCCGCTGCACACCCATTCGGAGCTCGTCCATGTCTATTGACCGTTATCAGAAGGTTACGGCTGACCACCTACGGCCCGACGCTTTTTTCTATACGTGCGGCAATCTTCGCTGCGACAAGTATCGAGCCACTGAAAGCACCAAGCGCCAGTACGTACTGCGCGACCGTGCTGTCGCGCTGGGCTGGCCGATCGTGCGCATTCATTTCATTGACAGTGACCTTGGTCTTTCAGGAGCCAGCGCGCAGCAGCGCGATGGTTTCCAGAAACTGGTGTCGGAGGTTGCTATCGGCCATGCCGCAATCTCGGACTGGAAGTGTCCCGGCTCGCGCGGAACAATGCAGATTGGCATCGCCTGATTGAGCTCGCAGCGCTGACCCACGCACTCATTCTCGATGAAGACGGTGCCTGCGATCCGGCTTACTTCAACGCCCGTCTTCTTCTGGGCCTGAAAGGCACCATGAGCGAAGCGGAGCTGCATGTACTGAAAGCGAGACTTCAGGGCGGGATGCGCAATAAGGCGAAGCGCGGCGAGCTCGAATTGCGGCTGCCCATCGGCTTCGTCTCCCATCCCAATGGATCGGTTGTACTGGACCCCGATCAGCAAATTCATGCAAGTCTTCAATGCTGTTCGATATGTATCGGCTAACGCATTCGGCCAGTATGGTGGCGCGCCGGTTCCGCCGCGAAGGTTGGGTTTTTCCCCCGCCGAATCCACTACGATATTGGTGAAGGCGAGGCGCATTGGGGTGAACTAGAACACATCGCGCGTGCTGCAGAGATCCTGCACAACCCCCAGATACGCGGGCGTATTCGTGTACGGCCGGACACGAATCGCGCGCAAGGCCGATCTGACCAGCACACAACTGAATGTGCCCCAGAGTGATTGGGAGGTGCTGATTCGCGATACCCACGTCGGCTATATCGAATGTCACGAGTTCGAGCACAACCAGGTCACGCTCATGCAGAGTGTCACCAATTTCTGTGAAGGCGCCCAGGGTGTGATGCTACGCGAAGGCGTCGGATTGCTACAGGGCGCGCATGATATGCGGCATATGCGGAAAGCGCATGCGCGTCAGATATCAGAGGGTGGCCAGCGCACTCGAGTCGTACTATGTCTGTCTTGGCGCGGCGGCACATCATGCTGGCAACTCGTGCTAGTCAATACACGGTCGCGACGTGGACACGGCGATCAGTGCATTACTGCTCCGGACTGTCGCACCAGCGGCCATTGAGGTAGCTCTCGCCGTCGAGGACGAAATCGCTGGACGGGTTGAGCAGGCCGATGCGATGCGCACCAAGCAGCTGGAACGGGCGCGTTACGACGGCGAGCTCGCCCGTCGATGTTACATGAATGTTGATCCCGCCAACAGGATGGTCGGTGACGCGTTGGAAGCCAACTGGAATGCCCGCCCGGTAGTTAGATAGTCTGCAGGAAGAGCACCCTCGGCATCGTGATGGCCGTCGAAAACTCGACGTTCCCCGCATCCGTCATTCCCGATCCGCAGGCCATCGGCGATCCGCTGTACTCGTATCTCGAACAGCGCGGCCTGACGATCGTGCGCGCATCGCAGCACTTTCGCGCGGTCAATGCCAATGCTAGCGACGAGATCGCGCAGCAGATGAGCATCGCGCCCAACAACGCGCTGCTGCTGATCACGCGCGTCGACTACACGGCCGATCAGTGCGCGATCGAACTCACCGACACCTACTGCCTCAGCGATTACTAACGACTTCGTCGCCGAACTGCGCAAGTAGGCACGTCCGGTCCCGTCGGGGCAGACAAAGCTCAATCTTCCCAACGCGCCGCGTCGGTACCGATCCGCACGGGAGGCCGTGCATAGAACGTGGGTGTCTCCGACATCTGCTCGGCGGGCGCTGCCGCACGCACGCAGACAGTCCTGCACGTCGTCAAGGGTGACGTCGGGCACGCGCCAGCCATCCCTGTCCCATCGATTGTAACCAGCGACCCGTTTTGCGCGAGCGACAGCCGCACATGCCAGCTGCCGCCTTCCTGCGCACGATGCGCCAGTGCCACCATCGCGCCGAATGCTGCGAGATAGCGCGTCGCGTGATCGAGCGCCTGACACGGCAGATGCTTCGGCCCTTCTTCGACACTCGCCGTGCGGCTCTCCGTGTACGCGATGCCGCTTGCTGACTGCACGAGGCTATCGAAGCCGCGCCGCCCACGGCCCCGCGGGCCCATACGCTGAGATCGACACGCAAACGACGCGGGCCTGATCCGTGCCAGCGCTTGCGGCGCGAAGCCGCGCGCGGCGAGCGAGCCTGGCCGGTATAGCCTGGAGAAACACACCCGCATCGGCGGCGCGCGCGCAGATCGAGCGTCGCTGGGCGTTTGCCGCGGCCGTTGTCGATGACCAGCGGCGCGATGTTCGGCAGATGCGGCCCGTTGACCAGCAGCACGTCCGCGCCCATGCTGCGCGAGCGCGCGCTCCGCCACGGGCCCCGCGATGATGCGCAAAAGATCGAGCACGCGCGTTCCCGACGACGGACGCTGCTTCATGCCCCGACCCGGCGCTTCGGGCGGGGCATCGCCGATCCGCTCGATTTCGAAGAGCGGCAGATTCGCAATCGCCTTCGCCTGATCAAGCGCCGCCCATTCGCGCGGCGAGCGGATCAACGCGGCCCACAAGCCGGCATCGGCGAGCGTCTGATCGAGCG
>JAQFVJ010000218.1 GCA_029439525.1 Caballeronia sp. BR6202001591004 | reverse complement strand
AATCGGAGGCGAGATTACTGACCGAGCGTGGCGCTGACGTGCTGACGAAGTTCGCTGCCGTCGCCGATCTGCGGGTTCTCGATGCGACGCGCGCCAGTAAAGCGCTTTTCCCAGTAGCCGTCGTCCAGATCGTCGACGCGGATCGTGCTGCCGATGGACGGCGAATGCACGAACTTGTTGTCGCCGATATAGATGCCGACGTGCGAGAACGAGCGGCGCATCGTGTTGAAGAACACGAGATCGCCCGGCTTCAGGTCATTCACGGTGACCTTCTCGCCGACATGGCTCATTTCTTCCACGCGGCGCGGCAGGGTCATGCCCAGCGTGTCCTGAAACACGTAGCGCACGAAGCCACTGCAATCGAGGCCGGAATCCGGGATATTGCCGCCCCAGCGATAGCGCACGCCGATCATGTTGAGCGCGCCGACGACCACGTCGCCTGCTTTGCTCGTCACGCCCGACAGAAACGACTTCGCGCCGCCGAGCGTACTGGTGGCGTCTGCGCTGACGGTGGCATCGCTGGACCTAGAGGGAGTGCCATTGCTGGCAATTTGGCTGTTACTGCTAACTTCGTCGGCAAACGCGCCCGAAGCTGCTGTCATCAGAAGGCCCATCAACATGCCCGCGGCTGCGCGCACACATCTCTGAGTCAATTTGCTTGGATGCATCGGTCGGTAGAATTCACAAATTAAAAGCTGCTAAATCAGGGAAATACGTGAAAAGTTGAACGAATACTAGCCACAAATTATTTAACTGTCAAAAGAAATAGGAAAATACAATTGGAGACGCACGCATAATTGACAAAAAGAAAGATTTTTAGGAAAGCAATACTGCCCTTAGAAGCTTTCTTGTGTATTCATCAGAAGGATTCGCAAAAATCTTCTCTACGTCGCCAGACTCGACAACAATCCCATTTCTCATGACAGCCACGCAATGCGCCATCGCGCCGATCACCTGCAAATCGTGGCTGATAAACACGTACCCGAGGTTGTGCTTCTTCTGAATGTCGGCAAGCAGGGACAGAACTTGAGTCTGTATCGATACATCGAGCGCGCTGGTCGGCTCATCCAGAATCAGAATGCTTGGTTCCAGCACCAGCGCGCGCGCAATTGCGATCCGCTGCCGCTGCCCGCCTGAAAACTCGTGCGGATAACGCGTCAGCGCCCCGCGATCCATTCCGACCTCGCGCATCACCGCCACCACTTTCGCGTGCCGCGCGGCGGCATCGAGTTCCGGGCGATGCAGCGCCAGTCCTTCCCCGACGATGCGCTCGACCATCTGCCGTGGCGACAGCGAGCTGAACGGGTCCTGAAACACCACTTGCAGATTCGAGCGCAGCACGGTTTTTTCACGTCCGCGAAAATCGCCGAGCGCGCGGCCCTGAAACTCGACCTTGCCCGTCGACACACGCTCCAGGCCGAGCAGCGCCATCGCGAGCGTCGACTTGCCCGAACCCGATTCGCCGACGATGCCGAGCGTCTCGCCCTGCCGCACAGACAACGTGACGTCATCGACCGCCTTGAAACGGCCGCGTCGGAACCAGCCTTCGAAGCCGGGCAGGTGCGTCGGGTAATCGACGGACACGTCTTTCGCGTCAAACAACGTCGGTGCGATCGGCAGAACCGGCAGCACGCTGCGCCTGGGCTTGCTTTGCAGCAGCCGCTGCGTGTACGGATGCTGCGGCGATTCGAAAATCTGTTCGACGCTGCCGCTTTCGACGAGCACGCCCTTCTCCATCACCGATACGCGCTCCGCGAAGCGTCGCACCAGATTCAGATCGTGCGTGATAAGCAGCACCGCCATGCCGCGTTTTTCCGCTTCGTCGCGCTGAAGTTCCAGAAGCAGTTCGACGATCTGCGCGCGAATCGTCACGTCGAGCGCGGTGGTCGGTTCGTCGGCGAGCAACAGGTGCGGACGGCGCGCGAGCGCCATCGCGATCATCACGCGCTGACGCTGCCCGCCCGATAGCTGATGCGGATAGCTGTCTATACGCCGCCCGGGTTCTGTGATGCCGGTACGTTCGAGCAGTGCGATCGCGCGTTTGCGCGCCTCACGCGGCGTCGCGCCGTCGTGCAGTTGAATCGTCTCGCCGATCTGGTCGCCGACCGTGTAGAGCGGATTGAGCGCGGTCATCGGCTCCTGAAAGATCATCGCGATATCGGAGCCGCGCAGGCCGCGCATTTCGCGCTCGCTCTTCGCGAGCAGTTCCTGACCTTCGACGCGGATCGAGCCGCTCAACTCGGCATCGCGCAGAAGACGCAGAATCGACAGCGCGGTCACGCTCTTGCCCGAGCCGGATTCACCGACCAGCGCGACGCGCTCGCCCGTGCGGATGTCGAGATTCACGCCATCGACCGCGAGCGTGTCGCCGAAGCGCACACGCAGGTCTTTGATCGAAAGTAATGGCTCGCTCATTGATTGCCACCTGCTTTCACCGCATCGGTAATATGCGTGTCCAGCGCGTTGCGTAACGCATCGCCCATGAAGGTGAGCAGCAACAAAGTCGCGACCAGCACGCCGAAGGTCGACAGCGAAATCCACCACGCATCGAGATTCGGCTTGCCTTGCGCCAGCAGTTCACCGAGCGAAGGCGTCGGCGACGGCACACCCAGTCCGAGAAAATCGAGGCTCGTCAGCGCGAGAATCGCCCCGCTCATGCGGAACGGCAGAAACGTGATGACCGGCGTGAGACTGTTGGGCAGCACGTGCCGCCAGATGATCTGCCAGTTCGACAGACCCATCGCGCGCGCGGCGCGCACGTAGTCCTGCATGCGATTGCACAGGAACTTGGCGCGCACGTAGTCCGACAGGCCAATCCAGCCGAACAGCGACAGCAGCACGATCAACAGCACGAGACTGGGTTCGAAGATCGACGCGAAGATGATGAGCAGATAAAGCTCCGGCATCGCACTCCAGATTTCGATCAGGCGCTGTCCGGTCAGATCGACGCGTCCGCCGAAGTAGCCCTGCACCGCGCCCGCCACAATGCCGAGAATCGTGCCGATCGCCGTCAGCACCAGCGCGAACATCACCGACACGCGAAAGCCGTAGACGAGCCGCGCGAACACGTCGCGCCCCCGATCGTCAGTGCCGAGCCAGTTCTCGCGCGATGGCGGCGCGGGATTCGATGCCTTCGAAAAGTAGCTCAGCGTGTCGTAGTAGTAGTGATTCGGCGGATAGATCGCGAAGTTGCCCGGCGCGCTGAAACGGTCGCGCACATAGGGATCGAGATAATCAGCGGGCGTCGAGAAGTCGCCGCCGAAGGTGGTCTCCGCGTAGGTCTTCACGAGCGGAAAGTAAAACTGCCCCTGATAGCGCACGACGAGCGGTTTGTCGTTCGACCACACCGGCCCGAGCAGGCTGATGACGAACGCCACGACGAAGATCACGAGGCTCCAGTAGCCGAGGCGATTGCGCCTGAAGCGCAGCCATACGCGCCGCCCCGGCGAGATCGACGCCTCGAAGCGCAAGGGCTGGCCGTCGGTGGTAGTTGCGGCACGGCGCGACGATGCGGCTCGATTCAAGTCAGCGCTCCAGTTACTCGAATTGAATGCGCGGATCGACCCAGACGTAGCACAGGTCCGAGATGAGCTTCGTCGCGAGGCCGATTAGCGTGAAGAGATAGAGTGTGCCGAGCACGACGGGATAATCGCGCCGCACGACCGATTCATAGGACAAGAGGCCTAAGCCGTCGAGCGAGAACAGCGTTTCGATCAGCAGGCTGCCCGTGAAGAACGCGCCGATGAACGCCGCCGGAAAGCCGACGATCAGCGGCAGCAAGGCATTGCGGAAGAGGTGCTTCCACAGCACGCGTCGTTCGCTCAAACCTTTTGCGCGCGCCGTCAACACGTATTGCTTGCGGATTTCGTCAAGGAAGGCGTTCTTCGTCAGCATCGTGACGACGGCGAAGCTGCCGACCACCGATGCGACGATCGGCAAGGTGATATGCCAGAGGTAATCGAGAATCTTGCCGCCGAGCGACAGCGTCGCCCAGTTATCGGAAGTGAGATTGCGCAGCGGAAACAGTTGCCAGAACGATCCGCCACCGAACAGCACGAGCAGCAGCACGCCCAGCACGAAGCCCGGAATCGCGAAGCCGATGAGCACGATCAGACTCGTCGCGACATCGAACTTCGAACCGTTCTTCAGGGCCTTGGCGATGCCCAGCGGCACCGATATCAGATACGTCAGCAGGAACGTCCACAAGCCGATGCTGATCGACACCGGCAGCTTCGACACGATCAGCGACCACACGCTCTGATGCCGGAAGTAGCTGTCGCCGAGATCGAAGCGCGCGAAGCGGCCGAGCATCAGAAAGTAGCGCTGTAACGGCGGCTTGTCGAAACCGTAGAGCTTCTTCAGTTGCTCGACCTGTTGCGCATCGACACCGGTGTGCGTGCGCAAGCTGAAGCCCCCGCTTCCACCGCCGCTTTCCGACTGGCCGCGTCGCAGATCGTGCACTGCCTGCTCCACCGGTCCACCCGGCACGAACTGGATCACGACGAAGGTCAGCGTCAGCACGCCGATCAGCGTCGGGATCATCAGCAGGATACGTTTGAGGATGTAGCTCCACATGCCGCGCGTCACCTCGTCAATGTTTGACCCACCACGTGTCGACGATCCAGCCTTCCGCTGTGTAATAATACAGCGGCAGCGTCGCAGGATACGCGAGCGTGTTGCGATATGCTACGCGATGCACCGCCGAATACCAGTGCGGCACGACATAGTAGCCGTGCATCAACACCCGGTCGAGCGCGTGCGTGGCGTTCAAAAGCTGATCGCAGGTCTGCGCGGACACGACCTTCTGCAGGATCGCATCGACGGCCGGCGACTTCACGCCCGCGAGATTGTCCGAGCCTTGTTCATCCGCCGACTTGCTGCCGAAGCGCGAAATCTGCTCGGTGCCAAGAATCTGCACATCGGGCATGCGCAGGCTCGTCACGTCGAAGTCGAAGGCGTCGAGGCGCTTCTGAATCAGCGCGTAATCGACGGTGCGGAAGTTCATCGTGATGCCGAGTTTCTGCAGATTGCGCCCGAACGCGGCCGCGACCGGCTCCATCGACACGCCCGTGTCGTCGAGAATCTCGAAGACGAACGGCTCGCCCTTCGCATTGCGCAGCGCGCCGTCCCGATAGGTCCGCCGGCCTGTGCGAGCAGCTCGCGCGCCTTGATGAGATTCGCACGCAGCGAACCGGGCGGATTGGTGTTCGGCTGCTGCGGAAATTCGCACTTGATGAGTTCGCCGCTGTCGAAGCGCTTGCCGATATCGCGCCGCACCCAGCTCCGCGCGATATATTCGACGAGCACGTCGTACTCGCCCGCCTTGAACGCTTCGAGGCGCACGGTGGGATCGGAATAGAGCTTGTAGTTGATATGCGCAAAGTTGTTCGTGCCCACGCGCACCGGCAGCGCGTAGCCCCAGTAATCCGGATTGCGCTTGTAGGAGATCGTGCGGCCGTTGTCGTAGTGATCGATCAGATACGGGCCGCTGCCGATCGGCTTCTGAAACGCGATCTGATCAAATGGAATGCGCGTGCCGTCGGGCTTCCCCCACTTGCGCGAAAACACCGGAATGCCGCCCGCGAGCAACGGCATCTCGCGCGTCGCGACCTTGAACTCGAAGCGGATCGTCAACGGATCGACGATCAGCGCGCGCGATCTGCCCGAAATACACGGAAAATTGCGGCGCCGCCTGCGGGCTTTTGAGTGTCTCGAACGAGAACTTGACATCCTCGGCCGTGACCGGATCGCCGTTCGAGAAGCGCGCCTTCGGATTGATATGGAAGGTCGTCGACATGCCGTCAGGCGCGACCGAGATATCGTCGGCAAGCAGGCCGTATGCGGTCGCGACTTCATCGGAACTGCCCGTCGTCAGGCTTTCGAACATCAGCGACAGCCCGGGTGCGGGATTGCCGCGCAAGGTGAACGGATTGAACTTGTCGAAGCTCGTCAGGCGGCTCGGATTGGCGAGCACCAGCGTGCCGTCGCGCGGCGCATCGGGATTGACGTAATCGAAGTGCTTGAAACCGGCGGGATACTTCGGCTCGCCGTATTGAGCGATGGCATGGACGGCTTGCGCAGAACTCGCGAACCACACGGCCGATCCCGTCAGCAAGAGCGCGAGAAGGAAGCACCAGGCGTGCGATGAGCGGATCGTCTTGCGAGTCATCATAAGCCTCATTTGCGCACGATGCGCGTTGTCGTAGACGGGGCGGAAGCGTACCTGAAGCGGACCAGACGCAGAGGGTCTTGAGCGCCGTTGCGATGTGAGAGAATTCTACCCAAATTCAACGCGCTGGCCGGCTCGAATCAAAAGCCTCGGGAGCATCAGAACCAAGCCACGACGGCGCAAGGCACGCTGCGCGCGACATGCGAGCTTGAACTCGGCCTCGAACTCGAACAGCCGCGCGCAACATCGACTCAAAAGGAGCATTCATGGGCTTTCTCGCTGGAAAACGAATTCTGCTGACGGGCTTGCTGTCGAATCGATCGATTGCTTACGGCATCGCCGAAGCATGCAAGCGCGAAGGCGCGGAACTGGCGTTCACCTATGTCGGCGAGCGCTTCAAGGAGCGCATCACCGAGTTCGCCACCGAATTCGGCAGCAACATGATCTATCCGTGCGACGTCGCCGACGACGCGCAGATCGACGCGCTCTTCACCTCGCTCAAGGAACGCTGGGACACGCTCGGCGGCCTCGTGCATTCCATCGGCTTCGCGCCGCGCGAAGCGATCGCGGGCGACTTTCTCGAAGGCATGACGCGCGAGAACTTCCGCATCGCGCACGACATCTCGGCGTACAGCTTCCCCGCGCTCGCCAAGGCGGCGAACCCGATGCTGTCCGCGAATGCATCGTTGCTGACGCTGAGCTACCTCGGCGCCGAACGTGCGATCCCCAACTACAACACGATGGGTCTCGCCAAGGCCTCGCTCGAAGCAAGCGTGCGTTATCTTGCGGCATCGATGGGCAACAAGGGCGTGCGCGTAAACGGCATTTCCGCCGGCCCGATCAAGACGCTGGCGGCGAGCGGCATCAAGGGCTTCGGCAAGATTCTCGATTTCGTCGAACACAATGCGCCGCTCAAGCGCAACGTGACCATCGAGCAAGTGGGCAATGTCGTGGCATTCCTGCTGTCTGATTTCGCGGGCGGCGTGAGCGCGGAGATCATTCACGTCGATGCGGGCTTCCACGCGGTCGTCGGCGGGATGGCGGGGCTGGAATGACGCGTCAGCGCGAATAGAAGCGCAATAAACGTCGAAGGCCGCTTTCGTCACCCAAAGCGGCCTTCTTCATTCTTGCCCACGAATTTGCCGGATCGGGCGCG
>JAQFVJ010000217.1 GCA_029439525.1 Caballeronia sp. BR6202001591004 | reverse complement strand
CTGCGCCGCCGAGGGAATCCAGAGAGATTTGAGAGATCTTCGCCATGATCCTACTAATATACACGAAACTTTTCTGTTTTCGTCAGCCCGATGCTGCACCTGCGTGAAAATCGCGCGGATCGTGCGCGAACATCGGTAAAAAGAGCGATCGGCCGCTTTATCGAGGCGAACGGCCGATCGCTCTTTCGTTGATTACAACGCCTTGAGCACCGTGTCGCCCATGTCCTTCGTGCCGACGATCTTACCGTCCGACGATATCGTCGGTGCGATAGCACTGCTCCAGCACCTTCTTCACCGCGTTTTCGGTGCGGTCCGCTTGCTCCGTGAGGCCGAGCGAGTAGCGCAGCATCATCGCGGCGGAAAGGATGGTCGCGAGCGGATTTGGCGACCCCTTGCCCGCGATATCCGGCGCGGAGCCGTGTGACGGCTCGTATAGGCCCTTGTTGGCCTTGTCGAGCGACGTCGAGGGCAACATGCCGATGGAACCGGTCAGCATCGCGGCTTCGTCCGAGAGAATGTCGCCGAACATGTTGCCGGTCACCACGACGTCGAACGCCTTCGGCGCTTTCAGGAGCTGCATCGCCGCGTTGTCGACGTACATGTGCGACAGCTCGACGTCCGGATACTCCTTGGCAACGTCGATCATCACATCACGCCAGAACTGCGAGGTTTCCAGCACGTTCGCCTTGTCCACGCTCGTCAGCTTCTTCTGGCGCTTCTGCGCCGCCTGAAACGCGACGTGCGCGATGCGGCGCACTTCCGGCTCCGAATAACGCATCGTGTCGAAGCCTTCCTTTTCGCCTTCGAACAGACCATCGGGCGACGAACGCACGCCGCGCGGCTGGCCGAAGTAGATATCGCCGTTGAGTTCGCGAACGATCAGGATGTCGAGACCCAACACGATCTCCGCCTTCAGCGACGACGCACCCGTCAGTTGCGGATAGCAGATCGCCGGACGGAAGTTCGCGAACAGTTTTGCAGATGCTTGCGCAGACCGAGAATGGCCTGTTCGGGACGCAGCGCGCGTTCGAGCTTGTCGCACTTCCAGTCGCCGACGGCGCCAAACAGGATCGCGTCGGCTTCCTTGGCGAGCTTGAGCGTCGCTTCGGGCAGCAGATGACCTTGCGCTTCATAGCCCGCCCCGCCGACGGACGCTTCTTCCATTTCGAACTTTTCGCCGAGCGCGTCCAGTACCTTCACGGCTTCAGCGGTGATTTCCGGACCAATCCCGTCGCCGGGCAACACTGCAATCTTCATGTCTCTTCCTTTTACGAATTCCGTTTAGCCGACGGGCCGGTTATTCAACCACGGCTGCTTCGTCAAACGCTCGGTTTCGAACGCCTTGATCTTGTCCGCATGACGCAGCGTGAGACCGATATCGTCGAAGCCGTTCAGCAGGCAATACTTGCGAAAGCCCGGCACTTCGAACGAATACTCCGTGCCGTCGCCCGTGCGCACGACTTGCGCTTCCAGATCGATGGTCAGCCTGAAGCCGACGAACGCATACGTCAAACAGCTTGTCGACTTGCTGCTCAGTCAACACGACCGGCAGCAGGCCGTTCTTGAAGCAGTTGTTAAAGAAGATATCCGCGAAGCTCGGCGCGATGATCGCGCGAAAGCCGTACTGATCCAGCGCCCACAGCGCGTGTTCGCGCGAGCTGCCGCAGCCGAAATTCTTGCGCGCCAGCAGCACCAACGCGCCCTGATAACGCGGCTGATTCAGCACGAAATCCGGATTCAGCGGACGCTTGCTGTTGTCCTGTCCTGGCTGGACGACATCGAGATAGCGCCATTCGTCGAACGTGTTCGGGCCGAAGCCCGTGCGCTTGATCGACTTCAGAAACTGCTTCGGGATGATCGCGTCCGTATCGACGTTTTCGCGATCGAGCGACGCGACGAGGCCGCTATGTACAGTGAATTTTTCCATGACGTTCGGACCTGTCCAGAATAGTTAAGTGAGCCGGCGCACGTCGACGAAGTGGCCTTCGATCGCGGCAGCGGTGGCCATCGCGGGACTCACGAGGTGCGTGCGTCCGCCCGCGCCCTGGCGGCCTTCGAAATTGCGGTTCGAGGTCGACGCGCAACGCTCGCCCGATTCGAGGCGGTCGGCGTTCATCGCGAGGCACATCGAGCAGCCCGGCTCGCGCCATTCGAAACCGGCATCGGTGAAAATCTTATCGAGGCCTTCGCACTCGGCCTGCGCCTTCACGAGACCGGAACCCGGCACGACCATCGCGAGACGAATGTTCGATGCAACGCACTTGCCCAGCGACTTCACGACATACGCAGCAGTGCGCAGGTCTTCAATACGCGCGTTCGTGCACGAGCCGATGAAAATCTTGTCCGGCTTGATCGATTCGATCGGCGTGTTCGGTTGCAACGCCATGTAGGTCAATGCGCGTTCCAGCGCATCGCGCTTGACGGGGTCCTTTTCCTTGTCGGGATCGGGCACGCGGCCATCGATCGACGTGACCATTTCCGGCGACGTGCCCCACGTCACTTGCGGCACGATCTCGGCGGCATTCAATTCGACAACGCGGTCGAATTGCGCGCCGTCATCCGACTTGAACTGCTTCCAGTACTCGACCGCCTGATTCCACTCGACGCCCTGCGGCGAGTACGGACGATCCTTGAGGTAGTTGATGGTCGTATCGTCGACGGCGACCATGCCGGCGCGCGCGCCTGCTTCGATCGCCATGTTGCAGACGGTCATGCGGCCTTCCATCGACAGCAAACCGATGGTCGAACCGCCGAATTCGATGGCATAGCCCGTGCCGCCCGCCGTGCCGATCTTGCCGATGATGGCGAGCGCGATGTCCTTCGCCGTGCAGCTCCCGCGGCAGCGCGCCTTCGACCTTCACGAGCATGTTCTTGCTCTTCTTCTGCAGGAGCGTTTGCGTGGCGAGCACGTGCTCCACTTCCGACGTACCGATGCCGTGCGCCAGCGCGCCGAACGCGCCGTGCGTGGACGTGTGCGAGTCGCCGCGACGGTCATGCCCGGCAGCGTCGCGCCCTGCTCCGGTCCAATGATATGCACGATACCCTGACGCAGATCGTTCATCTTGAACTGCGTGATGCCGAAGCTATCGCAGTTTTCGTCGAGCGAATCGACTTGCAGTTTCGACACCGGATCGGCGATGCCATGCGAGCGGTCGGTGGTCGGCACGTTGTGATCGGGAGACCGCCAGATTCGCGCTGATGCGCCACACGGGACGCTTTTCGAGCTTCAAGCCTTCGAAGGCTTGCGGGCTCGTCACTTCATGCAGCAGGTGACGGTCGATGTAGAGGATCGAGGTGCCGTCCTCTTCTGTATGGATCACGTGCGTGTTCCACAATTTGTCGTAGAGAATCTGAGCCATGATGAACGCTTTGATGTTGACTGCGGGGTTTCGTTTGACGACTTGTGAGTCATTATGCCACCGTCGAGCGTGGCCCGGATATAGTACCACGCTACAGAAAACCCATTAAAAACAGTGGTTTGCGTGGTGGCATCAGTACCCGGATAAATGATACCCGGGCAGGTTCGGGCGGCTGTGCGCCATGATAGAACGTGATGGCGGTTCGCTGTTAGGATCGGCGTCGGGGACAACGACATGGAGCTTCGAAGATGGCTGGCGACGCTGCACAACGTTCACATACTTTCGTTCTCGTTCACGGCGCGTGGCATGGGGCGTGGCAGCCGATCGTGGAACGGCTCGTCGCGCGTTTGCGCAGCCGATGTCGACGGCGCGAACGCCACGGCCGCGATCGCGCCGAGGCCGCCTGCCATGCTGTTGGTCATCGTCTTGATCGAACTAATGATCATCGGGCTGACGAAGCCGCCGAGCAGGCCCACGCAGTTGATCACCGCCGCGCCGCTGCCGCGGATGTAGTCCGTCGAAATCGCCCAGATCAGCGGATTGGGCGCGAGAATGCCCGCCGTCGCAACCGACAGCGCCACCAGCGACAACGCGAGATTGCCCGTCGTGAATCCCGCGACGACCAGACCGGCCGCGCCGAACACCATCGCGATCGCGCAATGCCAGCGGCGCTTCATCGTACGGTCCGAATGACGGTTCAGCAGAATCAGCGCGACCCAGCTCACGAAATAGGGAATCGCCGAATACGAGGCCGATCTGCAGCGGACTCGACACGCCCGCGCTCTTGATGAGCATCGGCAGCCAGAAAGCCGATCGCGAACACGCCGGCGATCTGCGTGAACCACACGAAGCCCATAACGTAGACCCGAAAATTCGCTAGCGTCCGTCCGAACGTATGCTCCGCATGCTTGGCCGACACGCTCGAACTCTTGCGAATGTCGTCGAGCACGACGGCCTTCTCGCTATCGGTCAGCCACTTCGCCTGCTGCGGGCCGTCATCGAGATAGAAGAACGCGATTACGCCGAGCACGCTCGCCGGCAAGCCCTGCACGATGAACATCCACTGCCAGCCGTGCAAACCGAAATAGCCGTTGAAGTAGGTCATCAACGCGCCCGACAAGCGGCTCGCCGAACAGGCCCGCGATGCCCGTCACGCAGGTGAAGATCGCGATGACTTTCGCGCGGCGCTCGACCGGATACCAGCGCGTCAGATAGAAGATCACGCCCGGATAGAGACCCGCTTCCGCGAGACCGAACAGAAAGCGCACCGTGTACAAATGCGAAGGCAGCGTGACGAAGGCCGTGCCCGCCGCGATCAAACCCCACAGAATCATGATGCGCGAGAAGGTCCGCTCCACGCCGATGCGAGCGAGCAGCAGATTGCTCGGCACTTCCATCAGCACGTAGCCCAGAAAGAAGATGCCCGCGCCGACGCTATACGTGAGATCGCTGAAGCCGACATCGTGCTTCATGTCGAGCTGCGCGATACCGATGTTGATGCGATCCAGAAACGCGAACACGTAGCACAAGAACAGGAACGGTATGAACCTGCGCGTGATCTCGCGATACGTGGCTTCGGCTTTCGGCTTGTCAAAGCTGCCGATGTTGGGGTCATGTCTGTCTCCTCCGGTAAGTCCGGGTGATAGGTCGGCCGTCGTCTGCTGTGTTAGCGGCCTTTGAATCGAGGCGACCGTTTTTCGTTGTATGCGCTGGTGCCTGCCAGACGGTCCTCGGTCGGAATCAGCCGATTATACGCTTCGATTTCCAGATAAAATCCCGTGCGCAAATCGCCCTGCATGCTGAGGTCGATCGCCTTCTTCGCCTGCGCGACCGATAGCGGGGCACTCGTGCAGATATCGCGCGCGGCGTCGATGGCATCCGAGAGCACGCGTCCCGGCGCGCATAGCCGATTGACGGACGCCCCACGCCAGCGCCTTCTCCGCGCTGAACGTACGCGGCAATTGCTGCGTGCCGCCGCCCGGCATGATGCCGCGCCTCACTTCGGTGAAACCGAACACCGCGCTCTTCGCCGCATACGCGAAATCGCAGGCGAGCAGCAGTTCGAGTCCGCCCGCGACCGCCGATCCGTTCGCCGCGCAGATGATCGGCACCGGGCAGTACGTGATCGCGCGGTTCATCCGTTCGAACAGATAGTGCTGCACGCCGAATTGTTCATCGGTCATGCCTTCGCGCTGCTTGAGATCCGCGCCGCCGCAGAACGCGCGGTTGCCCGCGCCCGTCAGAATCACGCAGCGATACAGCGTCGGGTCCGCTTCCAGCGCGCCGAACACGCGGATGATTTTCGGTCCCATCGTCGTGCTGATCGCGTTCGAGTCTTCCAGACGATCGAGTTTGACGACGAGAAATCTGCTGATCGATTTCTTCGAGAGTCAGCGTGTCGAGCGCGCTGCCCGGTTGCGATGCGAGTTTCAAGATGTCTCCAGTGGCGCCCTTGCCAGCAGATGGTTATGTTCGCCTAGCTTCGGCGTGACGCCGGTATGCGCGGGCCGCGCGCCGCCGGAACGAAATCCGCACACCGGACGACCGTCGCCGCGCCGTCA
>JAQFVJ010000216.1 GCA_029439525.1 Caballeronia sp. BR6202001591004 | reverse complement strand
CGCCCGCGTCGATGCGCGCCGCATAGCGCACGCCGCGCGCGGCCAGCGCTTCCATGCCTGTTCGCAGCGCACGCTCGATGCCGCCGTTCCGCGGCATGCGCACGATATCGATATCCATGCCGTCGATGGAGGGCGTGCTGATCGGCGGCGTGCTGCCGTCGTCGACGATCAGCACGCGCACGGTCGACTGCTCGCTGAACGACGCGAGCGTGCGGTTCAGATCGGCCTGGCCGTTGAACGCGGGAATCAGGACGGCGACGTCGGAGAGCATGGAAGGAGCGTTCATGCGCGCAGTCGGAAACGGATGTAGTAGAAGTTCACCAATACCGCCGCGAGATAGCCCGCCGCCAGCCCGATCAGCGCGCTGTAGCCCTCGAAGCGCGGAATCGCGACGAGATTCACCACGAACGCTACCGCCAGCGCGAGCAGCCATTTCGACAGCACCACGTACTTCGCCTGATATTTCAGCACGACGAGATTGCCAATCGCCTCGATGCTCGCCGGCACAGACAGCCACACGGCCCAGCGAAAAATTTCCGCCGCCTGCGCATAGTTCGGTCCGAACACGCGCGCGATGACGAAGCCCGCGAGCGCATCGAGCACGGCGGCGCCGGCGATCATCAGCACAGCGGTCATGCCGAACAGGCGCAGCATGTTGCGCCTGAGCACGGCCGTGTCCTGCACGCGATAGACAAACGCAGGCGCGATGGTCTGCGAAAGCATTAGCGCGAGCGCGATCCAGTTCTCGTTGAGTTGCTGCGCGGCGGAATACAGCCCGAGTTCCGCGAACGACACGCGATGCGCGAGCATCAGCCGGTCGAGCTTCAGAAACAGATACATGCCGATGAGGCCGATCCAGAATACCGTGCCCGCGCTCGCGAAATGCCTGAATAGCGCGCGATCGAAATGCCAGCCGAGCTTGCCGCCGTGTCGCTGCATGTAATACAGTATCAGCGCCGCGCCGATGGCCGCCGCCTCCAGCGCCCACAGCCAGCCGAAGCTCGATGCGCGCATCGCCATGCGCACGAACGCATACACGAGCGCCGCCTTGACGATGGCCGCCGCCATGCTCGCGAGCAGTTGCGGCTTGCTGTACGTCATGCTTTGCAGCCACGCGTTGATCACGCCGATGAACGGCTCGCGGAACAGCAGCGTCACGGTGAGGCCGGCGAGCATCGCGCCGACCAACGGATCGGTGCCGCCCAGCGCGATCCACGTCCAGGTCAGCGCGAACGCCAGCGCCGATACTCCCATGCGCAGCATGAACGCGCTGCCGAGCACCACGCCCGTTTCCGCGGGTGGCCGATGCACGATCGTCGGCACGAGAATCTCCGCGCCGCAGACCCAGGTGATCGGCGCGATCACGAGCAGAAGCGTGTTCGCGTACTGCCACTTGCCGAACGCGTCCGGGCCGAAATAGCGCGCGAACAGGCCCGAAATGACGATGGCGACGACGATCTGCGTGAGCCGTTCGAGGCCGAGCCAGACGATGTTCGCGAGCGCCCGGGCGACGTCCGGATTGCCCGTGCGCGTGAGCATCTTCATGCGGTGCGCCCGTCCGTCAGGGCAGGCACGCGAAGTGCCAGCACAATTCGATCCGCGCGTGTTTTCGCTACAAACGGGGATTGGGCGTGCAAAGACTGTGTGTTGGCGCGCGAAGGCGCGGCATTACGCGGCGTCGGGGCCAAAGAGCGGTCGGGCATTGGATTAGAATGAAACATAGAGATTAACCCCGCCTTTCACCTTTCACGGTCGCAGCATCGGGAAGCGCTGAAAGACAGCGATTATAAAAGTGTGAACCCGAGTCGTCCCGGCCGGAGGTTCGCGAAGCTTTAATCAATCAGACGGCAGAATGCGAGGGCGCTGTTCGGCATGCGGTCGGCGTTATGGCCCGCACGCCCTCATGGCTGCATCGCCGAGAAACCATCAATAGACAAAGAGGTAGCCATCCCATGAGCCAGGTATCGCAATCCATTTTCAAAGCGTACGACATTCGCGGCATCGTCGGCAAGACAGTTGACACGGACGTCGCCAAGCGCATCGGCCAGGCCTTCGGCAGCGAGGTGAAGAAGCAGGGTGGCGACGCGGTCGTGGTCGCGCGCGACGGCCGTCTCTCCGGTCCGGATCTGGTGGGCGCGCTCGCGGACGGCCTGCGCGCGGCGGGCGTCGATGTCGTCAATGTCGGTATGGTGCCGACGCCGGTCGGCTATTTCGCGGCGAGCGTGCCGCTGCCCTTGCCGTCGGGCGAGCGTCGCGTGGATTCGTGCATCGTCGTGACGGGCAGCCACAATCCGCCGGATTACAACGGTTTCAAAATAGTCCTGCGCGGCGCCGCGATCTATGGCGACCAGATTCAGGCGCTGTATCAGCGCATCGTCAACGATGACTTCTCGACGGGTGAAGGCATGTACACCAAGTTCGACGTATCGCAGATGTATCTCGACCGTATTGTGTCGGACGTGAAGCCGGTGCGCCCGATGAAGATCGTCGTCGATACGGGCAATGGCGTCGCGGGGGGGCTCGCGCCGCGTCTGTTCAAGGCGCTCGGCTGCGAGCTGGTCGAACTGTTCACGGACATCGACGGCAATTTCCCGAACCATCACCCGGACCCGGCGCATCTGGAAAACCTTCAGGACGTCATCAAGGCGCTGAAGGAAACGGACGCCGAAGTCGGTTTCGCGTTCGATGGCGACGGCGACCGTCTCGGCGTCGTGACGAAGGACGGCGAGGTGATCTTCCCGGACCGTCAGCTGATGCTGTTCGCGCAGGAAGTGCTGTCGCGCAACAAAGGCGGTCAGATCATTTACGACGTGAAGTGCACGCCCAATCTGGCCAAGTGGGTCCGCGAGCAGGGCGGCGAACCGGTGATGTGGAAGACCGGCCACTCGCTCGTGAAGGCGAAGCTGCGTGAAATCGGTGCGCCGCTGGCGGGCGAGATGAGCGGCCACGTGTTCTTCAAGGACCGCTGGTACGGCTTCGACGATGGTCTTTACACCGGCGCGCGTCTGCTCGAAATCCTCTCGCGCGTGGCCGATCCGAGCAAGCTGCTCAACGATCTGCCAAATTCGCTGTCGACGCCGGAATTGCAGATCAAGATGGAAGAGGGCGAGAACGTCCAGCTGATCTCGAAGCTGCAGAAGAACGCGAAGTTCGAAAGTGCGGACGACGTGCTGACGATCGACGGTTTGCGCGTGGAGTATCCGGACGGCTTTGGTCTCGCACGTTCGTCGAACACGACGCCGGTCGTCGTGCTGCGTTTTGAAGCGGACAACGAAGCGGCGTTGAAGCGCATTCAGGAAGATTTCCGCCGCGTGATTCTGGCGGAGAAGGCGGACGCGAAGCTGCCGTTCTGATAGGTTGGTGTGTTGGAAGGCGGCGCGGTCGGGTGACCGCGCCGTTTTTTTATTGCTAACAGCGAAACGCTTGGGTCATTTAAATGTCACCTGTGAAGTTTGACTCGCCCACCACAACCTAAGCAACCCACGCTAAAATTTCCGCTTCCCGTCTCTCGTCAACCGCGCCCTCCGCGCTCCGATCCCCAGCGTGCAAAAAATCCTGATCGTCCGCGTGTCGTCGCTCGGCGACGTCGTTCACAACATGCCGGTCATCGCCGACATTCGCCGCCGCTACCCCGATGCCCAGATCGACTGGCTCGTTGAGGAAAGCTTCGCGAGCCTCGTCGAATTGGTGAACGGCGTGCATCACGCGATCCCGTTTTCGCTCAGGCGCTGGCGCAAGCGCTGGGCGTCGCCAGCGAACTGGCGCGAAATTGGCAAGTTCAAACGCGAACTCGCCGCCGAGAAGTACGATCTCGTGATCGACTGCCAGGGCCTCATCAAGACCGCGTGGGTCGCGAGCTGGGCACGCGGGCCGCTCGTCGGGCTCGGCAACCGTACGGACGGCGCGGGCTTCGAATGGCCTGTGCGCTTCTTCTACGATCGTCGCGTGCCGATCGAGCCGCGCACGCATGTCGTCGAACGCACGCGGCAACTCGTCGCCGCCGCGCTCGACCTGCCGAAGCCGCAGCCGACCGATCACATCGACTTCGGCATCGATACGCGCCGCGCGGCGCGCGCCATCGCCGAAGTCGGGATGAATCTGCCGGTGCCGTATGTCGTCTTCGTGCATGCAACCTCGCGCGCCGACAAGCAATGGCCCGAAGCCGCGTGGATCGAATTCGGACAGGCGCTGGTGACGCGCGGCGCGTCGATCGTGCTGCCGTGGGGGAGCGATACAGATACAGAACGCGAAACGAGCGAGAAGCTCGCGAAGGAATTCGGCGCGGCCGCGGTGGTACCACCGAAGCTCTCGCTGCCGGCGCTCGTCGGTTTGATCGACGGCGCGGCGGCGACCGTCGGCGTCGATACGGGCCTCGTTCATATTGCCGCAGCGCTGAAGCGCCGGACCGTCGAGTTGTACAATTTCTCGACCGCATGGCGCACCGGCGGCTATTGGTCGCCGAACGTCATCAACCTCGGCGATGCGAGCCGGCATCCGACCTTGTCCGAAGTGAAGACCGCGCTCACGGGCTTAGGCCTGCTCTGACGTTTTCTCGTTCGTGCGCCGAGCGCGGGCAACTTAGATGGAAGGCACCCCATGACGGAATCACAAATCATCGAAGTCGCGTCGGGCAACTGGCACGGCAAGAACTTCTCCGTACCGCGCGAGACGCTCCTCGCCGGCGTCGAAGACGGCAAAGTCCTGTATTTTCCCAATCTGCGCTTCGCCATCGAAGGCGGCGAGCAGGTGCTGCTCGATCCCGCCATCGCGGACCCGAAGCGCAAGAATATCAGCCTCGCGCCCAACGGCGGCGCACTCAACGGTATGCTCGGCGACAACGTCATGCAGTCGGCGGTGCGCTCGCTCATCAAGCGTTATCAGGACAATGCGCGCTCGCTCGTCGACGGCCTCTTTCCCGAATACGACGGCAAGCTGCGCGTGGCGCCGACCAGTCTGCGCCTGCACCGGGTCGAAACGCGCGAAACCTCGTGGCGCAAGGACGATAGCCGTCTGCATATCGATGCATTCCCGTCGCGTCCGAACTACGGCGAGCGCATTCTGCGCGTGTTCACCAACATCAATCCGCAAGGCGCGCCGCGCGTGTGGCGAGTCGGCGAGCCGTTCGAAGACATGGTCAGGCGCTTCCTGCCGCATATCAAGCCGCAGGCTCCCGGCTCCGCATGGCTCATG
>JAQFVJ010000215.1 GCA_029439525.1 Caballeronia sp. BR6202001591004 | reverse complement strand
AGCCATGTCCCTTTCGTCGTCGAAACAATGAGCAGGTTAACAGCATTCATCGCGGGTTAACAGCCCTTTCTTCATTTTGTTAAGGGTTCTTCTATAAGAGACATGGTAAAGTTTTCGTAACCTAAGGAGATGTCAAATGCAGCGCGTCTATGTGGATGGAACCCGTACCCAAAGGGTGGAGCCCGATCGATGGCTACACGCTCGAATTCCAGGACGGCACGCGCGTCACCGGAGAGATGTTCCCTTCGGAAACACTCGCCGTCAGTGAAACCAAGCTGCGCGGCTACACGCCCTGGCTGCCGAAGGTGCGCATCACCGACAAGGCCGACAACGCGCACTGGCAACTGGCAGAAGCCGCCTGACCTTCGCGTGCTTCGCGTCCATCTGCGATGCGAAGCACCGCCCCCCCCCCTTCAAACTAGCTCCCGCCGCGCAAACTCTTCCATCAGAAAATCCACGCACACCCGCACTTTCCCGGATGTCGCCAGCCGCGCCGGATACACGGCCCACACGTTCGCGGGCTGCGTCACCTCCGGCATCACCTGCACCAATCGCCCGCGTTCCAGATAAAAGGCCGCACGGTTCCACAACGACCGCAGCACGATGCCGCGTCCCGCCAGCACCCATTCGACAGCCACTTCGCCATGATTGGTCCATAACGCGCCCGTCACTTTCACCGAATGCATTTCGCCGCGCTCGGTAAGTCGCCACACGCCGAACGGATGATCGCGCTCATTGGGTTGAGCGCCTTGATCAGCTTGTCTTGGCGGAGTGCCTTGTTACCCTTTACGAACTCCCGGACTTTGCCAAGGAAAGTCGAGACGTTCTTCTTGGCTGGCTTAATGAGAAGCTTGCCTTCGTACTTGCGTACGTTAAAGCCGAGAAAATCAAACCCATCGTCGATGTGCGTGATCTTGGTCTTCTCTGGCGAGAGCGTGAGACCTCGTGCTGCCAGGAATTCCTCGACCATAGGACGAACCTCGTTTTCCAGCACTTCTTTCGTTGCACCGGTGATGATGAAGTTGTCCGCGTATCGAACGATGTTGACCTTCTGCTTGTTCCAGTTCTTCTTCATGTACCGCCGAAGAAGCATCGGTGCAAGACCGTCGAGGGCCAAGTTTGCCAGCGTTGGCGAGATGATGCCGCCTTGCGGTGTTCCCGCTTCCTTCCGTTGTAAAGAGCATTGCTTTCGAGGTATCCCTTTCAGCCATTTCCGTAGCACTACCGAGTCCCTCGAGACGTTCTCGAACACCAGTCATGACTGATGTTGTCAAACCAGCCTTTGATGTCTGCCTCAAAGACCCACTTGGCGCGATCTTTCTTTGCCAGCAAAGCGAAGCATTGTGCGATCGTATCCGCCGTGGAACGAGCGGGGCGGAACCCATAGGAGTTCAGATCCTCGTCGTTTCCGAGACGGGTTCAAGCGCAAGCAAGGACAACGCCTGCATTGCTCGATCCTTCATCGTCAGAATCCCGAGTGGCCGTAATTTGCCATTCGATTTCGGGATGTAGATTCGCTTCAACGGCATTGGCGTGTAGCCGCACCGCCGCAGCGATTGGACCGCTTGAGACTTGGCCTCCGGTGTGGACCACATGATGCCATCCACGCCCGGAGTTCTTTTGCCTTGGTTCTCGGTGACTCGTCTGACGGCCAAAGCTTTGCCGCTGAACGAGTGGGTCAGAATCCATTGAAGGCTTTCCCTTGCCATGTTTCCCTTCCCGTGTTGCCTTTACGATACGCCCCTGGAAGCCTTCGCACTTCACGGTGACACTTGGCCCAGTGGATGCTGTGCCAGTTGACCGATTCGTGTGAGGGCGCACCCGCGCAAGCAATTTCTTGCATAGTCATCTGCAATTCCCTCTTGAAGAAGGTTGGACAAATTTTCTCGTAGAGAAAGACCAAGTGGAAGTCTGCCCGCTTTCGCGTGGGGTGATGTCACCTTGCAGCTCAACCCCTATCCGTCCCATTACAGGACAGCATTCGCTTTCTCCACATTCTTTTACCCGCATCCCTAACAACATTCCTTGCGGTTTGCTTGCCCCGTGGGCAGAGATACCGGCTTACCGCGTTTCACTTGATTCACAAGGTCGGATTAGGTTGTGCCTTTTCGCCGGTAGCTATGAATGTCCGTGCATCCCCACTGTTCAAAGCAAAGGGATGGCCAGCTACGACCCCATTTGGGGAAAGAGCCTGTCAGCATCTTTTTGGCTCTATTGGACGTCACGACGTTTACCAACACTTCACATGCGTTAACCATACCAACCAGCCTAGCGACCCATCCGCATTGATGCTCGCAGATGCAGCGTCAGCCTCACGGCCTCTACTTGGCTTGCGCCGGTCTACATTGTCTCGGTGGCTTCACACGCAGTCATTGCCAACCACGCATGCACCGATAGGCTACTGGGGAATATCAGGCTTCCTGCCGCCGAAGCAGTGAAGCAATGAATCAAGCGACTTAACGTCGCACAAACATTTCGTCCCCAGAGCCCAAGCCATGACCCGTCATTAAACAGGAAGACCTGATTCAGAGCATCGCGGATTCTCTGCAATACATTAGCTACTGCCCATCCGCTCGATTACATTCAGGCGCTTGGTCGCGCGTATGAACTCGAAGAAGGCCCGGCCGCGAAGGACGCGATCGCGCAGATTCTCACGAACAGCCGCATGTGCGCCGAGGGCAAGCGCCCGATCTGCCAGGACACCGGCATCGTCACCGTGTTCGTGAAGGTCGGCATGGACGTGCGCTGGGATGGCGCGACGATGAGCGTCACCGACATGATCAACGAAGGCGTGCGCCGCGGTTACCCGAACCCGGACAACGTGCTGCGCGCATCGATCGTTAGCCCGCCCGAAGGCGCGTGCAAGAACACGAAGGACAACACGCCGACCGTAATCCATTACGAAATCGTGCCGGGCGACAAGGTCGATGTGCAGGTCGCGGCCAAGGGCGGCGGCTCGGAGAACAAGTCGAAGTTCGCGATGCTGAACCCGTCGGATTCGATTGTCGACTGGGTGCTCAAGACCGTCCAGACGATGGGCGCGGGCTGGTGCCCACCGGGGATGTTCGGCATCGGCATTGGCGGCACAGCCGAAAAGGCGATGGTCATGGCGAAGAAATCGCTGATGGACCCGACCGACATTCAGGACATCATCGCGCGCGGCCCGCAGGACTGGATCGAGGAACTGCGCGTCGAACTACACGAGAAGGTCAACGCGCTCGGCATCAGCGGGCAAGGTCTCGGCGGCCTCGCCACCGTGCTCGACGTGAAGATCATGGCGGCGCCGGCGCACGCGGCATCGAAGCCCATCGCGACCATTCCGAACTGCGCGGCGATGCGAAAGTCATCGAATATCTGAATGCACAACTCAAGAACGAGCTGACCGCGATCAATCAATACTTCCTGCACGCGCAGATGTACAGGCATTGGGGCCTCGAAAAGCTCGGCACGAGTACGACGAATCGATCGGAGAAGTGAAGCATGCCGACTGGATCATCGAACCCGTGTTCATGCTCGACGGCCTGCCGAACCTGCAGGATCTGCACAAGCTCCTGATCGGCGAAGAGACGCAGGAAATCCTCGAGTGCGACCTGCAAGGAAGCCATCGCGTATTGCGAGTCGGTGCGTGATTACGTATCGCGCGAAATCTTCGAAAAAATCCTCGATGACATCGAAGAGCACATCGACTGGCTGAAAACGCAACTGAATCTGATCAAGAAGGTTGGCATCCGGAACTACCAACAGACTATGATTGGCGAAGGCGAATAATTCCTCTGCTTTGAATGTCTGCTGACGCTGTATCTCCACTAAATCCGACCTTGCGCGCCACAGCCGATGCGAGCGCACCGGTCGGCATTTTCGACTCCGGTCTGGGTGGCTTGTCGGTGCTGCGCGCGGTGCGCGCGGTCTTGCCGCACGAGCGCATCGTCTACGTGGCCGACTCGCTACACGCGCCCTATGGCGAGAAGGATGACGACTTCATCGTCGACCGCACCACGGCGATCTGCGAATGGCTGGTCGCGCAAGGCGCGAAGGCGCTGGTCGTCGCCTGCAACACGGCGACCGCGCAATCCATCGCGCTGGTTCGCGAGCGGCTCGCGATTCCGCTGGTCGGCGTCGAGCCGGGCGTGAAGCCGGCCGCGGTGGTATCGAAGTCGCGCGTGGTCGGGGTGCTGGCGACGCAGGTCACCTTGCGCTCCGCGCGCTTTCAGGCACTGCTCGATCCCTACGCCGGCGACTGCCGTTTCATGCTGCAGCCGGGTCACGGACTGGTTCGGGCAGTGGAGCGTTGTGATACGTCATCGCCGCAACTCATGGCGCTGCTCGAAAGCTATCTCGCGCCGATGCTCGATGCCGGCGCCGATACGCTCGTGCTCGGCTGCACGCACTACCCCTTTCTTGACCGCGCGATCCGCGAGATCGCCGGCGAACGCCTGCAACTCGTCGATACGAGTGTCGCGATCGCGCGCCAGCTCGATCGGCTGCTCGACACGAATCATCTGAAGAACGATGCGCCGCCGGACGCGATGCCGCGCTTCTGCTCTACTGCCGATGGCGAGTCCCAGCGCCAGCTCGCCGCGTCCCTGCTCCAGTTGAACGCGACTGTCGAGCACGTTTTCATTCCTTCACACCGCATGCGCCTTCCGGAACCCGACATCGTCTGAGGGTTCTTTCCTCGCGGACAGGCACGACCGTCCGAAAACCCCTGCCACGCAAGGCTCCAGGCAATAAGCTCGCTAACTCGGGGTCTGTGTTACAAAAAACACAGCCCCCCGCTTGCATTGACGCCCATACTGAATGATAATAATTCACATTAACAGAGGCTATCGAGCACGACTTGATTGTCTGTGTTTGCAAATCGGTGTCAGGTCGCAAGATTCGCGCTGCTACCGCCGAAGGAATGGACTCCTTCGGCGAGCTCCAGTTCGAGCTCGGCGTCGCGATGTGCTGCGGCAAGTGCGAGGCCAGCGTCCGCGACGTCATGGCCGAAAGCGGCGTGTGCGCGTCGCGCTGCGGTGTCGAGCGTCGCGAGCCGGTGCAGGCCGTGCCGCTGACGTTCTACGAGCGTCAGGCCGCCTGAAGCGCATCCTGCGACATCCCGCGCCGCGCGTTTTTCATGCGCGGCGTATGTATCGTATCGTAGAGGCCGCGGCCGCCGCGTCGTCCGGCCGCATGACCGCCTTCCGCAAGCCAGGTTACCTTCGAACACCCGGTCACTAGCCAGCCACGCAACCTTTTTACCCTGGGAGGAAAAATGGAATTGTTGATCGGTTTCGTGACCACCCTGTTTATTTCCCTGCTTATTTTCAGCACATGACGTCGTTTGGTTTCCTCCGCGCCGCGCCAGCGCGTTTTCGTGATCGGGATGACAGCGTTATCCGCACGAGCATCCGCCGCACCGCAAGCCGCCAATAACGAGACCACCTCTCCCTCCATTTTCCACTCGGCTCCGGCTTCGAAGACCAATCCGCGCGTGATCGCGGCAGGCGCCATGGTGCTCGCGATCCATGCCGCGCTGCTAGTGCTGCTGATCGGCGGTGTGCCGCTGAAGGAGCCGGTCGTGCGTTATGGCCCGTTCGTGATGAACACGGAAGACGAGATTCGTCAGGCCGTGATCGACTATCAGGCGGGACGCATGGGCGCGATCACGCACTGAGCGTGTTTACGCTCCTGGCGGGATTCAAATAAAGCGAAACGGCGCGGTATGAACGGGTACATTGCGTCACAATGACCGTTCGCCGCGCTGTTTTTTTGCGTATCAAATCGAGGAGCATTGCATGTCCGCCGCACCGACCGTGACCGCCACCATCGGAGACGCCGATTATCAGGTTCGTCTCGACTACGGCACGCATACCTGGCTCGCTGATGAACCCGAAAGCCTCGGCGGCAGCAACGCGGCACCGGAACCGGCTTCGCTGCTGCTGTCGAGTCTCGGCGCCTGCACCAACATCACGCTGCGCATGTACGCGAAGCGCAAGGCGTGGCCGCTCGAGGCCGTGCGTGTCGAGTTGTCGATGAAGAGCACGGCGGATGGCACGGTGATCGATCGGCGCATCGCGCTCGATGGCGCGCTCGATCAGGAACAGCGGGAACGGCTATTGCAAATTGCCAATGCGTGCCCGATGCACAAGGTACTGTCCAGCGCGATTCATATTGAGTCCGGACTAACGTCCTCATGCCTGAAAGGGCAACGGTGCTGAAGCGAAGCGAGAAGTCAGACGAGAGGGAATCTACAACGGGCGCTCAAAGGGGTACGGGCAAACAAAGGAGCCGCTGGAGTGGAGGGTCTGGACATTGACCAGACCGTGCGTCATCTGGTGACGGCGTGCCCGGCGATACGCGAGCAA
>JAQFVJ010000214.1 GCA_029439525.1 Caballeronia sp. BR6202001591004 | reverse complement strand
AGCCACTCAGCCGCCGACTCGCCGCGAGTCGGATCCATCCTCATGTCGAGCGGACCTTCCGCGCGGAAGCTGAAGCCGCGCTCCGTGTCGTCCACCTGCGGCGACGACACGCCAAGGTCCAGCAACACGCCCGACACCCGACCGACACCCAACTTACTCGTTGCATCGCGCATCACAGCGAAGCTGTCGTGCACAATCGAAAAGCGTTTGTCCTGCACCTGTTGGGCGGTGGCGATCGCGAGCGGATCCTTGTCGAAAGCGATGAACCGCCCCGACTCACCCAGCTTCTGCAAAATCGCCCGGCTATGACCGCCGCGCCCGAACGTGCCGTCTATGTAGATGCCGTCCGTGCGCGTGATCAGCGCATCCACTGCTTCGTTCAGCAGCACCGTACGGTGCTGCAGTTCATTTCCTGACGACTGCGCCATGATCTTTGCCGCGTCAGAAAGTGAAGTTCTTCAGCGCGTCGGGCATGCCCTGCGCCATGGCCGCTGCTTCCTTCGCCGCGTACATCTGCGAATCCCACAATTCGAAGTGCGCGCCCATGCCGAGCAACGTCACGTCTTTTTCCAAAGCTGCGGTTGCCCGAAGCTCGGGCGAGACCAGCACGCGCCCGGAGCCGTCGAGCTCCACATCCATTGCATTACCGAGGAAGATGCGTCGCCACCACATAGCTTCCATCGGAAGCGCAGCGACCTTTTCACGAAAACGTTCCCACTCGGGGCGAGGAAACAGCAACAGGCATCCATCCGGGCTCTTCGTGAGCGTCACCCGGCCTTCTGCCTGTACTTGCAGCGCATCTCGATAGCGAGAAGGGACTGACATCCGCCCTTTCGCATCGAGCGTCAGCGCCGACGTCCCTTGGAACACTTGCCCCTCTCCCCGTTATCAGGCGCCTGCCTGCTGCCCACCCGGCGCCCGCCTCTCCGCGAAATGCCTTGAAAATGGGCTCTGAATCACACAAAAGACCACTTTCTCACACCATTTCCCACTTTAGAGGAACCTATTTCCTCGGTCAAGACGCGTAACTTTTTTCAACGTGTTTTTATTCGCTAGAACAAGAACTTAGCGACGGTGCTTGAAGTAAGGGGAAAATAGAAAAGCGTTATGAATTAGAGAGCTAGTGCGGGATGTGAAGGTAAAACGTGAAATCGGCAGGTCAAATCGGTGAAATGTAACTTGTTCTGTGTGCCGGTATTGACCCGCCGGTGGGATGACGAACTCACCCGAAACTGCCAATGCGCCTTATCATCGGCCGCCACTTTTTCTATAGTAGTACGTCATCACTTTGGATGCAGCGCGCATCAGCGCGCGCACCGGAAACGGCACTTCGCCGGCGCCCGCGACGATGGCCGCAGCGGCATGCGCCGCTTCGTCAATGCGCATCTGCTCGACAATCGCGCGCGATGCGTGATCGTTCGCGGGCAGCGTCTTCATGTGACCGTCGAGATGCTGCTCCACCTGACGCTCAGTCTCCGCCATGAAGCCGAGGCTCGCGCGATCGCCCAGGCGTCCGGCGGCAAGACCGATCGCCAGCGCGCCGGCGTACCACAACGGATTGAGCAGGCTCGGGCGCGAATCGAGGTCCTTGAGGCGCTGGGACGTCCATGCGAGATGGTCTTCTTCCTCGCGCGCGGCATGCTCGAACTTCGCCTTGAGATCGGGCGAGTTCGTGGCGAGCTTCTGCGCCTGATAAAGCGCCTGCGCGCAGACCTCGCCGACGTAGTTCACGCGCATCAGCCCTGCCGAATGCGCGCGCTCCTTTTCGGTCAATTCCGCTTCCTCCACGAACGCATCGCTTTCGATAGCGCCTTGCGTGACGTCCGCTTCGGGAACGGGCCGCGACATGCGGCTGATCCCGACCATCGAACGAAGGCCCCGGTCAAACTCGCTGATGACTTCATCGAGCGTCATGTTCTCACCTCTCTCGTGGTTCTCCGTGCAACCGAACGCGCCATTTCCGATGCTCGCCGAGCCGGATGCGCCGCTTTCGATTTGTCCCATTCTGCGTGACCGATCGATCGATTATTGAGAACTA
This sequence comes from Caballeronia sp. BR6202001591004, assembly GCA_029439525.1. Lineage (GTDB taxonomy): Bacteria > Pseudomonadota > Gammaproteobacteria > Burkholderiales > Burkholderiaceae > Caballeronia. The sequence goes on along the minus strand of JAQFVJ010000214.1, from coordinate 4,217 downwards.
GGGCAAACACGGGTCGCAAATGTCCTGCAAAACCAAGATTTTAGCGCATGTTGCGTAAACGTCACACGAGCTGCCGGGCCCGCCCCGTTTTCCTTTGTCGGTTAGCACCTCTTTGTTACATTACGTGCAACTTCTTTTAAGAAGTATCTCGGCAGGGACCGTCAACACACTGGCGATAGAACAGTGACCTTGCCAAAAAAGTCGCAACACTCCTTGGAGATCTTTTCAATGAAAAAGTCGCTTCTCGCTCTGGCAGCATTGGGCGTCTTCGCTGGCGCCGCACATGCGCAGAGCAGTGTGACGCTGTACGGCATCGTCGACGCCGGTTTCGCTTATACGAACAACTCCCTCGGCCAGCATCGCTACTTCATGAGCTCGGGCAACCTGCAGGGCAGCCGTTGGGGCCTACGCGGTACTGAAGATCTCGGTGGCGGTCTGAAGGCCATCTTCGTGTTGGAAAACGGCTTCAACGTGTTCAACGGCACACTCGGCCAAGGCGGCGATGAGTTCGGCCGTCAGGCATACGTCGGTCTGTCGACGACGCAATTCGGCACGGTCACGCTGGGTCGCCAGTACGACTCCGTGGTCGACTACACCGGCGCGTTCGAAGTCGGTAGCCAATGGGGCACGTTCTACGGCGCCCACCCGGGCGACCTCGATAACATGAACAACTCGAATCGCGTCAACAATTCGATCAAGTTCACGAGCGCCAACTACGCGGGCTTCACGTTCGGCGGCTTGTACAGTCTCGGCGGCATCGCGGGTCAGTACAACCGCAACCAGATCTGGTCGGTCGGTGCTGGCTACTCGCAAGGCCCGCTGCAGTTGGGCGCTGGCTACTTGAACGTCAAGGATCCGAACTTCTCGTTCTTCGGCAACAACGCTACGTCGTCGACCACGGCTTCGAACATGACGAGCCGCGTGTACTCCGGCTTCGCCTCGGCTCACACGCAGCAAGTGATCTCGGCGGGCGGTGCTTACACGTTCGGCGCGGCAACGGTCGGCGCAACGTATAGCAACACGCAGTTCAAGGCCGTCGGCACGGACGGCCCCGCTGGTCTGAACCCGTCGGCTTACACGGGCGGTTCGGACAAGTTCCACAACGCGGAAATCAACTTCAAGTATCAGTTGACCCCGGCGCTGCTGATCGGCGCTGCTTACGACTACACGAAGGGCTACGGCCTGAGCGATGCCAAGTACCATCAAGGCACGCTGGGCGTCGACTACTTCCTGTCGAAGCGCACCGACGTGTATGTCGCTGGCGTCTACCAACACGCCAGCGGCACGGACTCGACGAAGCAAGCTGCGGTCGCGAACATCAACGGGCTGTCGGCATCGACGACGTCTAACCAGGTCGCTGCGATCGTCGGTATCCATCATAAATTCTAACAAGGTCGTAACATCGCAGTATCGATTAAAGGCGCCTTCGGGCGCTTTTTTTCGTCTGTGCGTTTCGGGCGGGTTCGGCTCGCGTCGGAAAACAAAAAGCCTCCGCATCTTGCGATTGCGGAGGCTTTGTTTTGCGATACAGTTGTGCGTCAGACGATGCCGTCGCGCAGTTCCCGCCGCAGAATCTTGCCGACGTTGCTCTTCGGCAGATTGTTGCGGAACTCGGATCATGCGCGGACGCTTGTAGCCGGTCAGCCGCTCCTTGCAGTACGCCATGACATCGGCCTCGGTCGTGCTCTGATCGCGGCGCACGATAAAGAGCTTCATCGCCTCGCCCGAGTTCTGGTCCTTCACGCCGACCGCGGCGACTTCGAACACGCCCAGCAGCATCGCGACCACATTTTCGATTCCGTTCGGGTACACGTTGAAGTCCGACACGAGAATCGTGTCCTTCTTGCGATCGACGATCTTCACATAGCCGCGCGCATCGAGCACGCCGACATCGCCCGAACGGAAAAAACTGTCCGACGTCATGACCTTAGCGGTTTCGTCGGGGCGGTTCCAGTAACCCACCATCACCTGCGGCCCGCGAATGCAGATCTCGCCGGGCTGGCCGAGCGGGACTTCGTGGTCGTCGTCATCGCGGATGGAGATTTCGGTCGAGGGCAACGGCAAGCCGATCGTGCCGGTGTACTCGGTCGCGGTCACCGGATTGCACGTCACGCAGGGCGATGTTTCCGACAGGTCCGCGTAGCCTTCGATGATCGGCACGCCCGTCATCGCGAACCAGCGTTTGGCGACGGCTTCCTGCACGGCCATGCCGCCGCCGTTCGCCGCGATGAGCTTCGAAAAATCCAGCTTGCCGAAATCCGGATGATTCAAGAGCGCGTTATAAGAGTGTGTTCACCGCCGGGAACGTGTTGATACGGAATGCCCTTGAGCTCTTTGATCGTCCCCGCGATATCGCGCGGATTCGGAATCAGCACGCCGAGCCCGCGGTGCGGATGGTGAGCATGCTGCACACCGTCAGCGCGAAGATGTGATACAGCGGAAGCACCACGACGCAGACGAACTGGTCGATATTGGGGGCTTTCGCGCGGGATCGAGCCAGACTTCCGACTGCAGCACGTTCGCGATGAGATTGCGATGCGTGAGCGTCGCGCCTTTCGCCACGCCTGTCGTGCCGCCGGTGTACTGGAGGAACGCGACATCGTCTGGGTTCGGATCGGCGCGTTGCAGTTCCTGGCGCGCGCCTTCGGTGAGTGCATCGTTGAAGCGCGTGCTGCCGCGGGTAGGCTCCACTCCGGCACGAGCTTCTTCACGCGCCGCACGACGAAGTTGACGAGCAGCCCCTTCACGCCCATCAGATCGCCCATCGACGCGATGACGACATGTCGGATCGCAGTGTTCTTCACCACGGCCTGCAGCGTATGCGCGAAGTTCTCGAGAATGACGATGGCTTCGGCACCGCTATCCTTTGAGTTGATGCTCGAGCTCGCGCGGCGTATAGAGCGGATTGACGTTGACGACGGATGTACCCCGCGCGCAGCACCACCGCGATCGCGACGGGATAGCACGTTGGGGATCATCAACGCGACGCGCTCGAGTCCCTTTTGCTGAAACCACGAGGCAAGCCACTTCGACATCTCGTCGAGCTCGCCGTACGTGATCGCCTGCCTCATGCACAAAAACGCGCGCCGATCGCGATTCGTGCGGAAGCTGTCCTCGAGCAACTCGGAAACGGACCGATAAGCCGAGGCATCGATCTCCGCAGGTACGTCGGCTGGGTAGGATTTCAGCCAAGGTTATCCATCCGGCGTTTCCTTCATATGATTTTAGAATGGTCGTGCGGAAAGCAATGCTAACCGGCCGCCTGGTTTCCCACAACTGGGTTAGACGCCACCCGTCAGTCTTCATCGAAACCGCTCTGCTCATGCACATCAATGCACGGATTCCACCTCGACCAGACAGTCGTAGAGTCGTAGAACATGGCCGATCCCCGAGATCCGTCAACGCCTGGCTGGTGACCTGATTCGCGTTGCGACCGTCGGGCGACAGCTTTTTCCACCAGATCGACAGTCCGACGACCATGCCTTCGCGCGCCCGATCGGTCACGCGCGCGCCTGCATCGAGCCACGATCGTTGAAGATCCGCACGAGCGCGCCTTCCGCGATACCGCGCGCTTCGGCGTCGTTCGGGTGGATGGTTGCCCTTCCGTAGAACGCAGGCTCTCGATGTTCACGAAACTGCTGTTGAGAAAGTCGCGCGCGGGAGGCGAAATCATCGCCAGCGGATAGCACGCGGCCAGTTCGAGCGCGCCGGTCCGCCGATTCGTACGGAGGCAAATAGTCCGGCAGCGGATCGTGGCCTTCGCGTGCGAGACGCTCGCTGTAGAACTCGCATTTGCCCGATGGCGTGCGGAATCCGCCTTCGGCGAGCAGTGCTTCCGGAATGCCGAGCTTCAGCCAGCCGGATGCTCTGAGTTCGTTCCACCCTCGCCCCGCCAGTGCGGCATCGTTCCAGCGGAAGGCTTTCGAGGCGATCTGTTCGTCGGTTTCGAAGAGAGACGGCTCGGTAAGACCCATCGCGCGGGCAAGGCCGCGGAAGATATCGGTGTTCGTGCGCGAATCGCCGATCGGCTGAATCGCAGGCAAGTTCGCCATCACATGCGTATGGCCGTAGGACTTGTGGACGTCCAGGTGTTCGAGCTGTGTCGTCGCCGGGAGATCGGCATAGTCAGCCGTGTCCGTCTGGAAGTGTTCGAGGACGATCGTTAACAGATCCTCGCGGGCGAATCCCGCGGCGACTTTATCGGAATCGGGCGCGAC
>JAQFVJ010000213.1 GCA_029439525.1 Caballeronia sp. BR6202001591004 | reverse complement strand
CGCTTCGAACGGCTCGCCTTCATCCACGTGGCCTTCATAAAAATCGCTTGCTGCATCATATGCTGGTGACAATTGCGAACGTCATTTTGTTAAAGACTCTTAAACGGCACCAGTTGCCAGTCAGGAACACGCTATCCCCGATTCCCCAGGCTGATGGACAGTATAGCTTGCTCGTCTTCAATTCGCGGTTATATTTTGGTCCCTGGATTTTCCGCCTGGTTTCCCCAACAGCGTGAGCGGCAAATTGCTTGCCAATTCAAAGATGGCGAGCATTTCCTCACGTTCACGCTGAATCGGTGAGATTTCGGGTTCCGGCGTCCGAATGGATGGCGCAGGTATATGGGACAACCGCTGGAACGCGGTTTCGCCGGTACGCGGCGTCATGACGATGAACGCGGCTGATACAGACGGAATTGGCGCAGGAACCAGGAGCGGCGGTCGCATCAGGCTCCTGCGCTTCTGCCATTTCGGGCATTCCATCAATACGGATGGTGAGGCGCATGCTGGCTGCCTCGACTTCCCCCTGTTCGAGCAAGTCAAGGCGATCCGCCCAGTCCTGCATCAGCCGGCGGCGCGGTTCCACATAGTTCGCGTGGTTGTATGCAGAGCTCACCTTGTTCGGGTCGGAGTGAGACAACTGTGCACCTACCCAAAGCTTGGGGTAACCGATCTCATTGAGCGCCGTCGAAAGGGTGCCGTGGATACCGTGGCCGGTTAGTTGGTTCTCATAGCCTATCCGTTTCAATGCTGCATTGAGCGTGTTTTCGCTGATGCACTTCTTGAGTTCGCTGCGGTGCGCTAGAAGATGAACTTGTGCCGGTCGCATCATCTTCAGGAGATGGCGAACGATCTCAATGGCCTGAATTGGAATGAACAGTGGCAGGATGTAAGGCGGTACGTCCTGCGGTCGCTTGCCAGCATTACGAATCTCGTCCTGCAGCTGCTTGACGAACTGCGGCGGAATGATCCACAGGCCACGCTCCAAATCGAACTGGTCTGGAGTCGCCAGACGGAGTTCACCGGTGCGCACCCCGGTCAGCAACAGCAGCCGAAGGCCAAGCTGAGTTTGCCAGCTACGCGGGTTGTAGCGCCTGAGCTTCTGGAGAAAGTCAGGAAGCTCGAGAAGGTGCAGGTACGGATTGTGGGTCACCGTCGGCTTGGGCTCGGCGACGACATCCAGGTCAGAGGCTGGATTGACTTCGAGGCCTTCCACGATGACGAGCGCGTAACGAAAACAATTGCGCCAACCAGGTGCGGATTTTTTCGGCGGTATTAAATGCCCTGCATCTTCGATCTTCCCAAGTTCACTCAGCGGTTGAGAGGAGGAGAGGGCGACCGAATGTCATAAAAAAATAAACATTTTCCCGAGCCTGGATCTTATCGAAGATCTGCAACAGGGTATTTTGCCAGCCTTCCTTAAAAAAAGTAACCGCTGTAAAGGTTAACCTTTAAAGGTATATTCGGAGGCCAACTGGATAGCGTGCCGCTTTTGCTTACTGTGGGGATTGACGCCTTTGGCCAGCAGCGCACGCACCTCATCGCGCAACGCACGTGCTTCGCGCAGGCTGACCTCTGGATAGGTGCCAAGGCACAAGGGACATGCGCTTCTGTCTACTACCCGCCCAGCAATAGCGGAAGTGCCATGAACGCCCGCCATGATCCGATACAGCCAGAAAGAGGCCCTCGATATCACCGAGCGTGTATGCTTTGCCGGTTGCCTGTGCCTGGCGAACAGCCATATCTGAGAGTGCCATTGTTTCTAGCTCCTAACCTGAAGATTTAGGGCTAGATCCTCGACTCGGGTACCGCTCGCTCACAGCAACATTACGACACTGCGCACACCCAATATAATGGACTAGAAACTGGACTAAAAACTCCTGGATGCGCGTAGATTCCAGTGGACTTTGCTGGAAAAAAGGGGCTTTCGCCTCTTCTTTCAACGACTTGCAGACTTTAGCGGAAGTCTGCAGACCATAAATTGGAGCGGGAGACGAGCCTCGAACTCGCGACCTCAACCTTGGCAAGGTTGCGCTCTACCAACTGAGCTACCCCCGCATTTACTACCACCTCTGTCTGACTTACAGCGTCACTTGCTGCGGCGCGTCGTGCATCATAAAAATAAAATTCTGTAGAAGCCAAAGAACCGTGTCAACTGTTTTTTGCAAGTTTTTGGACCAGTGACGCAATTAATCGCAATCCATCGATTACACAATCCAGAACGATCAAAGGATGCCGCCGCGCTCGCGAATCTGTGGCCATGCGAGCTTCATGTAGTAGAACATCGACCACACGGTGAGGACAGCCGCCGCGTAGATCAGCCACAAGCCCCACACGCGCGTGTCGATGACCCATTGCGTGCCCGCGATCTTCAGCGGCCCGTAGAACAGCAGCATCGGAATGGCGACCATCTGGCACACCGTCTTGAACTTGCCGAGCTGATTCACCGCGACGCTCTTTGATGCGCCGATCTGTGCCATCCATTCACGCAGCGCGGAAATAGTGATTTCGCGTCCGACGATCACCAGCGCGATCACCGCGTTCAGACGCGACAGTTGTACGAGCACGAGCAGCGCCGCCGTGACCATCAGCTTGTCGGCGACCGGATCGAGAAACGCGCCGAACGCCGAGGTCTGATCGAGCTTGCGCGCGAGATAGCCGTCGAACCAGTCGGTGAGCGCGGCGAGCACGAAAATGACCATGCCGAGCAGATTGCGATGGTCCGAGCTCGTCATCATGTCCGGCAAATAGAACACGCCCACGACGAGCGGAATCAGCACGATTCGCAGCCACGTCAGGAAGATCGGTAAATTGAGCGGCATGGGCGATCGGCGAGTGAGGGAAATGTAAGGAGCAGCCATTGTGCCGTGTCGATCCGGTGCTCACAAGGCGGCCGCCCGCACGGCGCGGCCTGTGGCTGGGCTGCGCGGGCGCCCGCGATTCAGTGCAGTTGACGGTAAATCTGCTGCGCGAGCGCCAGCGAAATGCCTTCGATGCTCGCCAGACCCTCGACGCTCGCCGCCTGCACGCCACGCAGTCCGCCGAAGCGCGACAGCAGCTTCTGCCGCCGTTTTGCGCCGACGCCTTTGAGTTCTTCGAGCCGCGAGGTCTGACGCGCCTTCGCGCGCTTGGCCCGCATGCCGGTGATCGCGAAGCGGTGCGCCTCGTCTCGGATCTGCGCGACCAGCATCAGCGCGGCGCTTTCCTTGCCGAGCTCGAGCGGCGCACGGCCATCCGCGAAGATCAGCGTCTCCAGCCCTACTTTTCGCCCCTCGCCTTTCGCGACGCCGACGAGCATGCCGTGATCGAGCCCGAGTTCGGAGAACACCTGCTTCGCGATTTCGACCTGTCCCTTGCCGCCGTCGATCAGCACGATATTCGGCAGCGTGCCGCCGGCGGCCACGGGTTCAGCGGCATCGGGCGTGACGTTGGGATCGGCGGCGTCTTCGGGTTGCAGTGTCGCGACTGCCTCGGTCGCGTTCGCGGCGGCCTGCGCGACCATCTTTTCGTAGCGGCCCGTGAGCACCTGGCGCATCGCGGCGTAATCGTCGCCGGGCGTGATGCCGGCGATGTTGTAGCGCCGGTATTCGCCCGACTGCATCTTGTGATAGTGATAGACGACGCACGACGCCTGCGTCGCCTCGCCCATCGTATGGCTGATGTCGAAGCACTCGATGCGCAGTTGCGCGAGATCGTCCATTTCGAGGCCGAGCGTCTGCGCGAGCGAACGCGTGCGCGCCTGCTGCGAACCCTGCTCGGACAACAGACGCGCGAGCGCGAGCTTCGCGTTCTGTTCGGCCATCGACAGCCATACGCGCTTTTGACCTTGCGGCTGGCGCAGCAGCGTGACCTTGTGCCCGGCCTGCTCGATCAGCAGATCGACGAGTTCGCGGCTTCGCGGCGCGTGACTCACGACCAGCACCGGCGGAATGCGGTTGCCGATGTAATGCTGCGCCATGAAGGCTTCGAGCACTTCGGATTCGGGCGCGCCTTCGCGGGATTCGCTGTCTTCCAGGCCTTCTTCCACGTCGGCGTCGGCGACGAATTCGGCAGCTTGCGCATCGCGTTCGGCGGTTTGCACGATGGCTTCGACATTCGTGCTTTCGTCGGTCGCGGGAACGTCGACGGCATCGCTGACATCGGCTACGTCGGCGCTATCGGGCAGCTCGTCTTCGTCGGCGAGCGCCATCGCACTTTCAACGTGAGCCGGAAAATACGCCTTGTCGCCAAGATGCCGGCCGCCGCGCACCATCGCCAGATTCACGCAGATCTTGCCGCCCAGCGCGACCACCGCGAGAATATCGACGTCGCTCTCGCCGCCGACTTCGATCGCCTGCTGATGCAGCACGGTCGACAGCGAACTCATCTGGTTGCGCACGGCCGCCGCCTGTTCGAACTTCAGATTGGCGGCGAACGCGTGCATTTTCTGCTCGAGTTCCTTCATCACTTCGCCTTGCCGGCCAAGCAGAAAGCTCGAGGCATTCGCGACATCGCGTGCATAGTCCTCTTCGCTGATGAGCCCCGTGCACGGCGCCGTGCAGCGCCCGATCTGATGCAGCAGACAAGGCCGCGTGCGATTGTTGAACACCGAATCTTCGCAGGTGCGCAACTGAAATACGCGCTGCAGAATCTGGATGCTTTCTCGCACCGCCCACGCGCTCGGAAACGGCCCGAAGTACTGATTCTTCTTGTCCACTGCGCCGCGGTAATACACCATGCGCGGAAACTTGTGTCCGGTGGGCTTGAGAAACGGATACGACTTGTCGTCGCGGAACAAAATATTATAGCGCGGCACGAGCGCCTTGATCAGATTGTTTTCGAGCAGCAGCGCTTCGGCTTCCGAACGCGTGACGGTCGTCTCGATCTTGCGAATGCGCGTGACCATCATCGCGATGCGCGGCGAGTGCAGCGTCTTTGTAAAATAGCTCGACACGCGCTTTTTCAGGTTGCGCGCCTTGCCGACGTAGAGCACGTTGTTGTCGCCGTCGTAATAGCGGTACACGCCCGGCAGATGCGGCAACTGCGCGAGCGTTTTCTTCGGGTCGAAATCGGGTTCGGGAACGTCGGTTTTCGTCATGCAGCGGGGACGGCGTGCGGGCGCGGAGCGCCACATCGATCACGTAATCGGCGGTGTCTTAGAATCGCCAGTTTAGAACATTACGACGCGCGCCCGCCGGCCGCGCCCGCCGCGCCATGTCCGCTCAAACCGCTCCTTCCGAACTCGCTTGCGACATCTTCTGCGCAGTCATCGACAATTTCGGCGACATCGGCGTGTGCTGGCGTGTCGCGCGCCAGTTGCGAACGGAACACGGCTGGCGCGTGCGGCTCCTGGTCGACGATCTGAAAGTCTTTCACGCGCTCTGCCCCGAAGTCGATGCGACGCTCGCCCGGCAGCACGCCGCCGGCGTCACGATCGAGCACTGGTGCGAGCCGACGCACGCGGGCGACACGCTCGAGATCGCCGATGTCGTCATCGAAGCCTTCGCCTGCGAAATCCCGCACGCGTATGTCGCGGTGATGGCGCGCCGTCCGCGCAAGCCTGTGTGGATCAATCTCGAGTATCTGAGCGGCGAGGACTTGGTCGCGGATTTCCATCTACGTCCGTCGCCGCATCCGCGCTTTCCGCTGGAGAAGAGCTTCTTTTTTCCCGGTTTCGGGCCCGGAACGGGCGGCGTCATCAAGGAACGCGATCTCGATGCGCGCCGCGCAAATTTTGACGCGGCGGCGTGGTGGTGCGAGCGAGTGGGCATCGAACGCCCGCATAGCGCGAAGACGGTGATATCGCTGTTCGCATACGAAAACCCAGCCATCGACGCGCTGCTCGCGCAATGGCGCGACGGCGACGCGCCTGTCGTACTGCTCGTACCGGAAGGACGCATTTCGGGCGCGCTCGCGCGGTTCTTCGGCTTGCCGACATTCGCGGCGGGCGCATCGGCACGCGTGGGCGCGCTGGAAGCGCACGCGCTCGGTTTCGTCGAGCAGCCGCGCTTCGACGAATTGCTCTGGGCCGCCGACATCAACTTCGTGCGTGGCGAAGATTCCTTCGTGCGCGCGCAATGGGCGGCGAAGCCGTTCGTGTGGCACATCTATCCGCAAGCCGACGACGCGCACCTGCCCAAACTGGACGCCGCGCTCGATCACTACACGAACGGCCTCGCAGACGCTGCGCGCGACGCGATGCACCTTTTCTGGCATGCATGGAACGGCACGAGCACGCCGGACTGGAGGGACTTCTGGACGCATCGCCGCGAACTGGAAGCGCGCGCATTGCGCTGGGCGGACGAACTCGCGCGCATCGGCGATCTGGCGGACAATCTGGTCGCGCACGCCGCCGAATCGCACCTCGACGCGTAAGACGCGGTCGATCGACTGGCCAGAAACCCAAAAACTCAGTTAAAGTAAACGACTATCCGAGGAAGCAAACTGTGTTTTCGAAGCGGCGCGCGGACATTGCTTCGGCATTCGCGCCTGCGAAGCGCCCGCATGTTGTTCATCGCGGGAATTCGCCGCGCCGGTCGAAGCAGACGCCTCGTAGACCGAACATTCGCACGTCGGCCAGCAAGAAACCCATGTAAGGCAAACCGCCGAGTCCGCGCCGCCGTCCGATCGATCATTTCCGGGCATCCAGGCCCAATACATTCGTACAGGACTCAGTTTTATGAAGACCGCACAAGAACTCCGCGTCGGCAACGTCGTCATGATCGGCAATGATGCCATGGTCGTGCAGCGCGCCGAATACAACAAATCGGGCCGCAACGCCGCCGTCGTGAAGATGAAGTTCAAGAACCTGCTGACCAACGCCGGCATGGAAACGGTCTACAAGGCTGACGACAAGTTCGACGTCGTGGTGCTCGACCGCAAGGAAGTGACTTACTCGTACTTTGCCGACCTGATGTACGTGTTCATGGACGCCGATTACAATCAGTTCGAAGTCGAAGCTGAAATGATGGGCGACGCGCTCAACTATCTCGAAGACGGCATGGCTTGCGAAGTCGTGTTCTACAACGAGAAGGCCATCTCGGTCGAACTGCCGATCACGCTCGTGCGCGAAATCATCTACACGGAACCGGCCGTCAAAGGCGACACGTCGTCGGGCAAGGTCCTCAAGACCGCCAAGCTCAACACGGGCTTCGAACTGCAAGTGCCGCTCTTCTGCAACATCGGCGACAAGATCGAAATCGACACCCGCACGAACGAATACCGCAGCCGCGCGTAAATCCCGTGCAGGCTTCCAAGTAAGCCTTGGCGTCACTATTTTACGCCGCTGTACACCGCGATACTGGACGGCCAGACAGACCGCCCCCATCGCTCCTAAAAAAAAAGCGCCCAATCACGGGCGCTTTTTTTCTTTTGCGTGAATTTTTTGACAATTTCAGGCAAACTTTATCGCTTTGAACCGAGGCAGGGCCCAGCGGTGGCCGCAAACATCGGAAAAATCAACCCGTTGGCACGATTCCTGCCGGAATCTTTTGGTGCGGACTCAAAGGACCGATATGCGAAACAAGGCCCTCATCGTCAACCGACAACTGATTGTGCTGGCGATCGCGCTACCTATGTTCGCGTTCACGGCGGGTTGTAAGTCGACGACGGAAACTCCGACCGTGCAGGCGGGCGGGAATTCGGGAGCACAGACGGAAGACATGAGCGATGCATCGATCGCGGCGCGCGTGAAGACGGCGCTGTCCGCCGATCCGGAATTGCAGCCCTTGCCCGGTGAGCGTGGCGACGTACCGCGGCGCGGTGCAATTGTCCGGCTCCGTGAATTCGCAGTCGCAGGCGGATCGGGCGGTGGCCATCGCGCGTAGCGTGAAGGGCGTGCAGTCCGTCGGCAACGAATTGCAGTTGCGGTCGCAGTGAGGTTGCGCGTCGCCGCTGCATCGAGACGCCGCACATAGACACTTTAATGAAAACCAATCAACACAATCATAGCGCAGGACGAAGAATAAACGCAGCGGGACTTTTCGCGCCATTGTCTGAGGCGCCAAGGGAGGTCAGGTGCCGCCCACGCGCCCGAGCTCCACGTAACGCCATTGGCCTTGCGTGCAGCGACGGTGAATTACAGTCCACTTTGATACGTTGTGTCTGCCATGCCACACGCACTGATTGTCGAAGACGATCCCAATAGCCTGTCTGGCCTCTCCGCGATTCTGACCGCGGACGGTTTTTCCGTCGACACCGCGACCACGCTCGCAGAGGCGCGTTCTGCGCTAACGCGCTTCATCCCAGATGTCGTGCTCATCGACCTGAATTTGCCGGACGGTAGCGGCTTGGACTTGCTGCCGAACCTGCCATCGCAACCGCCAGACGGGGCGCTGCCCGTGATCGTGATGACCGGTAACGCCACGGTCGAGAGCGCGATCGAAGGCTTGCGACACGGCATCTGGGACTATCTGCTCAAGCCGGTGAACATCCCGCGCCTGCGCCGCCTACTCGCGCGCATTCCGCGTCCATACGAACTGACCGAGGAAGTCTCAGCGCTGCGCCAGACCTTGCGCGAGCTCGGCCATTTCGGCTACATGCTCGGCCGTAGCGTGGCGATGCAGCACGTCTACGATCTGATCGAACACACCGCGCCGACCGAAGCCGCCGTGATGATTTGCGGCGAAGCGGGTACCGGCAAGAAGATCGCCGCGCGCACGATCCACGATCTGAGCCGTCGCCGCAAGGGTCCGTTCGTCACGTTCGATTGCTCGGCCGCGCGCGATGGTTCGCCGCGCTCGATGGAAAGCATCCTGTTCGGTCACGAGCGCAACGCCTACGCGGGCGCCGAGAACCGCGAACCGGGTCTGCTCGAACAGGCGGGCGGCGGCACGCTGTTTCTCGATCAGATCGATTCTTTGCACGCCGCGCAGCAGGAAGCGCTGCTGCGCTCGATCGATTCGCAGACGTTCATGCGCGTCGGCGGCAGCAATCGCATCATGACGGACTTTCGCCTGATCGCGGCGTCGCGCATGCCGGTACGCGAAGCGGTGGCGAGCGGCGCGCTGCGCGAGGATCTGTTCCAGCGGCTGTCGGCATCGTCGATCATGCTGCCGCCGCTGCGCGAGCGCGACGACGACATCGCGCTGATCTCCGAGGCCTTCGTCGACGAACTGAACCGCGAGAACCATATCGCCGGCATCACGAGCGGCTCGCCGAAGCGCATCAGCCCTGCGTTCTTGCGCGAGTGCATCGGCAACGAATGGCCGGGCAACGTGCGCGAATTGCGCGAGCGCGTGCGGCGCGCGTATCACGCATCGGGCGAGACGATCGAAACGTTGCGCGTGGATGAACAAGGCGGCATCGGCGAACGTGGCCTGAACAGCCGCAGCGTGCAGGTGACGGTCGGCACCGCGCTCGCGGACGTCGAGGACATGCTGATCCGTGCGACGCTGGAAGCGGTTGGCGGCACGCGCCATCGCGCGGCGACGCTGCTCGGCATCAGCCCGAAGACGCTCTACAACAAGCTGCAACGGATGAAGCTCGAATCGTCCTGATCGCGCGCATCGTCTGAATCGCCATAGGGGACAGTCAACGCTGACTGTGCCCCCTTGCCACACCACCCGGCATGCGGGTCCGCACCGGGCGGTTCAGGAAGTTGAGGTCATGAGAG
>JAQFVJ010000212.1 GCA_029439525.1 Caballeronia sp. BR6202001591004 | reverse complement strand
GTCGGTCGCCGGGCGCGCGCTGGACGAAGGCATCGTCCGGACGATGTAGCTCACGGCGGACGAACTGCGCGCCTCGGTCGAACGGCATCGGACGCCGCTCGTGCTGAAGTGCGTCGAGGATTACCTTGCCAGGCGACGCGTGCCGCTCGATTTCATTCACACGCATTCGGTCGCGCCGACAATGCAGGGATAGTGCGGGCTTGAACGCCTCCTCTTCAGCAAGCGCGACGGGGCCGCATTCTCGCGGCATCGGATCAACGCGCGGTATTCATATATGAGCAAGCAACGAGTAGTGGTGGGCATGTCGGGCGGCGTGGATTCGTCGGTGACGGCATGGCTCCTGAAGGAGCAGGGCTACGACGTGGTCGGCCTCTTCATGAAGAACTGGGAAGACGACGACGGCGAGTACTGCTCGACCCGTCAGGACTGGATCGACGTGGTGTCGGTCGCGGACCTGATCGGCATCGACGTGGAAGCGGTCAACTTCGCTGCCGAGTACAAGGACCGCGTGTTCGCGGAGTTTCTGCGCGAATATTCGGCTGGCCGCACGCCCAATCCCGACGTGCTGTGCAACGCCGAGATCAAGTTCAAGGCGTTCCTCGATCACGCGATGTCGCTGGGCGCGGGAACCATCGCGACCGGCCACTACGCGCGCATGCGCGAGCGCGACGGCCTGTTCCAGTTGCTCAAGGCCACGGATTCGACCAAAGATCAGTCGTACTTTCTGCATCGCCTAAACCAGAAGCAGCTCTCGAAAACACTCTTCCCGCTGGGCGAAATCCCGAAAACCAAAGTACGCGAGATTGCCGAACAGATCGGGCTGCCGAACGCGAAGAAGAAGGATTCGACCGGCATCTGCTTCATCGGCGAGCAGTCGTTCCGCGACTTCCTCAACCGCTATCTGCCGACCAAGCCCGGCCCGATGAAGACGCCGGACGGCAAGACCATCGGCGAGCACATCGGGCTGGCGTTCTACACGTTCGGGCAGCGCAAGGGCATCGGCATCGGCGGCGCGAAGGACGGCAGCGGCGAGCCGTGGTTCGTCGCAGGCAAGGACATGGCGAACAACACGCTCTATGTCGTGCAGGGACACGATCATCCGTGGCTGCTGTCGCATACGCTGGTGGCAGGCAACACGAGCTGGGTAGCGGGCTTCGCGCCCGACGAAGGCCTCGCTTGCGCCACCAAGACGCGTTATCGCCAGCAGGACGCGGCGTGCCGTTTCGCGGGCGCGGACGAGGGCCGCTTCGAACTACGTTTCGACGACGCGCAATGGGCCGTCACGCCGGGGCAATCGGCAGTGCTGTATCAGGGCGACGTGTGTCTGGGCGGCGGCATCATTGAGCGGGCAGCGGTGCAAGCCACGCACGAGGAAGCGATGCTGGCGGTGCGCTAATGTTCACAGGACGCGCATGCAGAAAGCCCCGGCATCCCCCCAGGGCTTTTTCGTATCCGCAACCATCGGCCGAAAACGGTCGTCCGGCGAGACAAAAGCTTTTTTGATACAAGTGCTTGACCGTCTATCTAGTGATAGATAAATTTATCCGAACAAAACCCCGCCCGGACACGCGAATGGACAAGAACACCGTACCGTACGTGAAGCGCTTCTGGACCACGCGCAGTCGTTCATGATGACGCGCGGCTACAACGGTTTCAGCTACCGCGATTTGTCCGATCTGGTCGGGGTGAAAACCTCGAGCATCTACTACCACTTCCCGTCGAAGGAAGATCTCGCTTGCTGGAAGCGGTAAACGCCTATAGCGCCGACGTGATGTCGACGATCTACGCCATCGACAACTCCGCGCCCGCCGACAAGAAGCTCGACCGTTATACGCGGCTGTTCGGCCGCATCATCGGCGACGGCAAGCGCGTGTGCCTTTGCGGCATGCTGGCGGCCGAAATCGAGTCGCTGCCGGAAAAGGTGCGCCAGGCGGTTCAGTCGTTTTTCCGCGCGAACGAAAATTGGCTCGCGAAAGTGCTCGCGGAAGGCGAAACGCAAGACACGCTCGACGCCGGCGGAAAACCCGAAGCGGCGGCGCGCGCATTGTATTCGGCGTTTCAGGGAGGTGTGCTCGCGTGCCGACTGTTTCGACGCGCGCGCGGCTGGAGGAAGTCGCGGACGCCGTGCGCCGATAGATAAACCTGTGGATAACTATGTGAAAAACACCTGTATTCGCATTGGATTATCTACCTTTGAATAGATAGATTTTCGCGGAAAGTGACGAGAAATCAGGCGGTTCGAGCATGCCGTCGGAGAGCTGGACTGGTTTTCGATGTCCAGTCGGCTGGAATCGGGCGGAAATTCGCCGTGATGAGTGGCAGGCCTAAACGTCTGACTCTCTGTCAGACTCTCTACCAGTGATAGATGCAAATTGAACAGCGTTCAGGCTGCTTTTTCGTTTCGGTAATGGTATTGATGCGGCGGATCAAAGTAGAAAATGAAACGCTGTTGCAGCAGTCATCGCGACAGCGTGCGGCAATCACTTCGGCACGGTATCGATGAACGACTGCCGCTGCGACAGCTTCGCGAAGTACTTGTCGAGCGTCGGATGCGCGGCGCGCCAGTCGATGTCCGGCAGACGGAAATCCAGATAGCCCGGCGCACAGCCGCATGCGATATCCGCCAGCGTGAAACGGTTCGCCGAACACCATTGCTCCGTGCGGACGCCGCGCGCCATCGCGCGCAGACCGTCTTCGATCTTGAGCCACTGGCGTGCAACCCATCATGCTTCGCTGCGCTTGCCTTCCTCGCGCAACACGCCTTCGAGGCGGATCAGCACGCGGCGTCGAGCATGGCGTCGGCGAGCGTTTCCCAGCAGCACACTTCGGTGCGCTCGCGGCGCTCTTGCGGCAGGAGCTTGCCCACAGGCATCAGCGTATCCAAGAATTCGCAGATCACACGCGAATCGAACACCGCTTCGCCATCATCGAGAATGAGACACGAGACCTTGCCCAGCGGGTTGTAGTCGTGAATCTTCGTGTCCGATGCCCAGACGTCCTCGAGCAGCAGTTCGCAATCGATCTTCTTTCCGGTCATCACGATTCCGCACCTTGCGGACGAACGGACTGGGGTGCGAACCGATCAATTTCATCATTTAGTCTTCGCGGTTGTTTCTGAATGCAGGTGAATTCGGATCTTAACCGGCGCGCGCCGCGCCGACAATTTTGAGAAAGCGCCACAGCGTGCTGTCGCCTTGCAACAACAACGTACCGCGGCGCATCGGTAATTCAGCCTCCGCGCAGTGTGAGTGCATCGATATCCTGATCGACCGCGACGGGCGTGCCGCCGCGATGCAACCAGCGTCCCAGTGTTTGCGCGTCCGGCGCCGAGCCGGATGCGATGGCCGTTACCGGGCGCTGGCGCTCGTCATGACGCTAGCCGCTGGACACGGCAAAACCAGCGAGCGCACGGCGCTCTTCGATTTCGACGATGACGCGGCGGGCGCCGGCATCGAACTCAGGCTGCGCACGCCGGCGGAAATGGCCGCGGCGATCTCATCGACCGCCTTGCGATGGCCGTCGACGAGTGCATCGTAGCCGGTGGCGACGCGTTCCTGCGCCACCGTCCGGCAGGTCAGCACGGCGGTGTCGCCTGCCACGCGCACGCTCCACACCGCATCGATCACCGCTTGCGAGCCGGGCCACGATTCGAAGCGCTGCACGCTCACCTTCACGCGATACACCGACGCCGATTCCGGATGCGACGTGCCGTACACATCGATGGAGCCGAGCCGCCGCATCAGATCGGCGGACAGCGCGCGGCGCACTTCATCGGAGGGCAGCGACGCCCAGCGCTTTTCCTCGAGCACCTTCACCTGCGCGGGACTGGTTTGCACGACCAGTTGATTGCGCGCGACCTGCTGCGGCATGTCGACGGGCGCCAGTTCGAAATAGAATGGCACCGTCGACGATGACCCCGCCTGCGTCGCTTGCGCGCCCGCATCCGACGACGCCCCCGCGAGCGTATAGAAGTTGCTCGTCGGCAACGACGTGCACGCGGCCAGCAACCCGGCCGCGCTCAGACTCAACAACGCGCCGAACCTCATGGCTTGTCTCCTTGTTTGCCGCGCAACAGCGATTCCGGATGACGTTCCAGATAATCGGCCAGCGCATTGAGCGATTGAAGTGTCCACATGAGTTCCTGCATGGCCTGATGCATATCCGATTGAATTGGCGAATCCGACGACAGCGTCGCCTGCGCCTGTCCGAAGGTCTTCTTCGCTTCCTCGAGCGTGCCGCGCATCTCCGGCAGCACTTCCTTATCCATCTTGCCAAACAGCGCGTTGGCGTTCTTGAGCGAGTCGTTCAGGTTCGAGCCGATCTGATCAAACGGAATCTTGTCGAGCTTACGCGTGATGTCGACGATCTGCAGTTGCAGTTCGTCGAGCGTGTTCGGCACGGTCGGCAGTTCGAGCGGATCGCCCGCCATGTCCACCTTCGCGGGTCCGGCCTTCGGGAAGAAGTTGAGCGCGACATAGAGCTGGCTCGTCAGCAGGTTGCCGGTGCGCAACTGGCCACGCAGACCGCGCTTCACGAGCAGTTGCAGCACGTTTCTGCGCTCTTCCGCCGTTTCCTGCTCCACGCCCTGTGCGCCGCGCCGGCCCAGTCGGCTCGGATACAGGTCGATGGTGACCGGCATCATCAGCGAATGGGTGGTGTAGTCGTAGCGTACGCCGATGCCCGTCACCTGACCCAGCACGATGCCGCGGAAATCGACCGGCGCGCCGACCGACAGACCGCGCAGCGACTGATTGAAGTTCATCACGACATGAACCGCTTCGCCGTCAGGATCGCGCATCGCATCGGCCTGATCGGAGGCGAGACGGAAGGTAGCGTTGTCCTTGGCCTGCGTGCCGGACTGCTGGTTCGGCGGTGTCTGGAACGCCACGCCGCCCAGAATGACCGTGGCGAGCGATTGCGTGTTGAGCCTGAAGCCGCTCGAATCCAGCCGCAGATCGACCCCGCTCGCATGCCACCAGCGCGAGTTGGTGCCCACGTACTGATCGTAGGGCACGTTGACGAAGACCTGCATCGTCACGCCGGTGCCGTCCTTGTCCAGCGAGAAGGCCGTGACCTGACCGACCTGCACGCGCCGGTAATAGACCGGCGAGCCGATGTCGAGCGAGCCGAGCGAGTCGCCGTGCAGCGTGAAGGTGTGGCCTTTCTGGTCGCCGATAACGGCGGGCGGCGCCGCCAGTCCGACGAAGTGAGTCTGGTTTTCCGTCGACTTGCCCGCATCGACGCCGATATACGCGCCCGACAGCAAAGTCGACAGACCGCTCACGCCGCTCGCGGCCACGCGCGGGCGCACGACCCAGAGGCGCGTGTCCTTCACCGCGAAGTCGGTGGCTTCCTTGGTGAGTTGCACGTCCACCAGCACGCGCGAATGATCCTTCGACAGCGTGATGGTCTGCACCGTACCGATATCCACATCCTTGAACTTCACCTTGGTCTTGCCGGGTTCGAGACCTTCGGCGCTCACGAAGCTGATGGTGACCGTTGGCCCGCGTCCCGACACGGTCTTGACGACGAGAATCACACCGATCAGCGCGGCGACGAGCGGAATGATCCACACGAGCGACGGCAGCCAATGGCTGCGCGGCTCGATCACCGGTTCCGGCAGATCGGGTGGAAGACCCCCGCCGTGGCCATTCAGCGAATCGGTTTTATCAGGCCCATTCGGACCTTGGGCACTAGTCATGTCGTTTTCCTGGCTGATCTACGTTATCCCAGATGAGGCGAGGGTCGAATTGCATGGAGGCGATCATCGTCAGCACGACGACCGACGCGAACGCCAGCGTGCCCGGCCCCGCGGTGATGACCGCGAGCGACTCGAAGCGCACCAGCACCACCGTGAGCGTGATAACGAACACATCGAGCATCGACCATCGGCCGATGCCGTCGACGATGCGAAACAGCGTCGTGCGCTGACGCGGCTGCCAGCTCGAGCGCCGCTGCACGCTGATCGTGAGGAACGCGAGCGACAGTAGCTTGAGTATCGGCACGAGAATACTGGCGATGAAAATCACCACCGCGAGCGGATAGTCGCCGTCGTTCCAGAAGAGCGCGACGCCGGTCATGATGGTGTCGTCCTCCGAACCGAGGATCGACGACGTATGCGTGATCGGAAACAGGTTTGCGGGAATATAGAGAATCGCCGCGCTGACGAGCAGCGCCCAGGTGCGCGCGATGCTATCCGAATGGCGTCGATGTACAATTGCATCGCAGCGCGTGCAGCGCTGCTTCTCGATGGTATGCGCGAGCGGCTGTACGAGTCCGCACGAGTGGCACGACACGAGGTGTTCGCTCGACGCCGTAACGTAACGCGTCGCGTCGTTTCCCGGACGATGCTGGATGTCGCTCATGACTTTTGCCTCACCGTGGTCGCCACGCGCCGGCCCGCGCGACGCGGTCCGGTTCGCTCCGCGATCTCCCATAGCGTGCGCGGATCGAAGCTCACGACGACCGCGACCATCAGCGTGAGCGCGGCGAACGCGAACAGCGCGGCTTCGGGCACCACGCGCGCGATGCTCACCATCTTCACCAGCGTGACGAGCACGCCGAGCATGAAGACTTCGATCATGCCCCACGGACGGACGAACTGGATCGCGCGCAACACTGTATTGAAGCCGGGCGGAACGAAGCCCGTGCGCAGCAGCATCAGCACATAGAGCAGCGCGACAAGTTCGGTCAAGGGAAAGAGAATGGTGCAGCAGAATACCAGCACGGCGATGATTTTCATCTGCTCGCTCCACAGCGCCATGATCGCGCCGATAAGCGTGGTCTGCGAGGTCATGCCGTTGGCATCGAGCTCGACGATGGGAAAGCCCTGCGCGATCATGAAGGTGATCAGCGCCGCGAGCGTCATCGCGCAGATGCGGTCCAGATTGGTCGCGATGCTCTGATAGAGCATCGCCCCGCAACGCGGACATTGCGCCTTGCTGTGCTGAGGAAGCGCGCGTTTCTTCTTATAGAGCGCGTCGCATTCGTGGCACGCGATCAGTTCTTCCGATTCGTTCACGTTCATAGTCGAGTGCCGAGCCCTTTCAAGCGGATTGGTCTGGCACCGCGAAGATCTGTGCGAAGCGATCTAGCAAGGAACGGGCCAGCGCGAATGGTAACAGCATGGTATCAAACGGAAAATGGCTTACGGATGGCCAACGCTCCGGCATCGAAATCGAAGCTGCACGGAATAGGTGAGTGCGCGGCATCGTTAATTTGTGTGGCTCCAGGCGTTCGTATTACTACGAAGTACGAAGCGCCGGTTTTGCTCGTTCCATGCGCGGAATAGTTCGTTGCGTTGACGCGCAAACTGAACTTCGACATCGATGTCTGGATGACAAAAAAGCCTTTTGCGTCAGTGGATTGCAAGTGCGGCGCGATCGTTTCGGCAATTCTGGCATTTTGCGCGCTTTACGGTAGGATGGCGGGGCGTGATTGGCGCGCCGCGCGCGCCCGTGCATCCGGTCAGTAGAAAGAGATCCACACAGGGAACATCATGGAAAGCACAGCACGCGCCGTTCCGGCGACGTCGGCCGAACGATATGGCGCCACCGCCATCGGCCTGCATTGGGTAATCGCGCTGCTGAT
>JAQFVJ010000211.1 GCA_029439525.1 Caballeronia sp. BR6202001591004 | reverse complement strand
TCGACTTGGCGCGCTCGCCGGCGAGCAGTGCGTCGTCCATCATGAACGCGACGGCACGCCCCGTCGACGGCGTCAGGAACGATTCCCCGTGATCCTTGGCGCTGGTGATGTTCATACCCATGTTCTTTTCCTGATTCATCTTGCGAAGCAGGCGTTCCGAGGTCGTGCCGGCGGTCGTCACGACGGTCTTGCCCTTCAGGTCGGCCCAGTTCCTTCACGCCCGAATTTTCTTGGTCATGAGGCGCGTGCCGATCACGAAGATCGTGTTCGAAAAGGCCACTTGCTGCTGGCGCTCGGCGTTGTTGGTGGTCGAGAGCCGCACTCGAGGTCCACGGTGCAGTTCTGCACCAGCGGAATGCGGTTCTGCGACGTGACCGGCGTGAGCTTCACCTTGTGGTTCGGCATCTTCAGCTTGGTCTTGGCCGCTTCGACAACCTTCAGCGCGAATTCGTGCGAGTAGCCGACAACATTCTGTTTGTCGTCATAGTACGAGAATGGAATCGACGATTCGCGGTGACCCAGCGAAATCACGCCCGTATCCTTGATCTTCTTCAGCGTGCCCGCGTCCTGAGCATAGGCACCCGTTGCAAACATTCCGAGCGCAGCGAGCAGCAGCGCAGCCTTTTTAACCTTCATTTTTGCGATCTCCTTGCCGAAAAGCCGTGCAAGTGTAGCAGGATAATAATTCTGAAAGAATAATTGTAACCACACTCCATCTTATTTTTGAGACGGCGCATTCCAACCCAGTTTCGAGTCGGTTGCAATCCGGTTGGGACCGCGCGAATGATAAATCAGTTCAATATAAAAAGCGGGGACATTCTCAAGAATGTCCCCGCTTTTTTATGGGGCAAGAACGCCGCCCTCGGAGAGCGATTCGTGCACCTACACGGTGTTACTTCGTTGCCGCGAGACAACGAATGCTTCGGTGCGCTCCTCATGGAGCGCCGCTGCGATCAGCGCATTGCCATTAACGCTGATGGCACTTGTGAACGTCTGGCCGTAATTTGGGACATGTGTCGCCGAAGGTGACCGTCGTGTCGTAGACGTTTTTTGTGCCGTGAATCTTCACGTTGCCCAAGAACGAGCAACCGCCCGGTCCCGATCCGCGCACCGCGCCCATCGGCGCGGATCATGAATGTGACGGACTCGCTGCCACGAAACGTTGCACCCGCGCCAGTGTACGTTCCGACGATCGAAGTAAGGCTCGGCGTGTGATCGTATACCGTGCTGTATGTGGTCATGAATCGAATGCTTCCGATTGGTCGGTCGCGGACGCAAACGTTCCGTTCAAACTCGATTGCGGGACATAACCGGCGGTGATCGATCCGTGCACCGCCAGACTGCTGCTCACGATAAGTCAGTGGCATCAAGTGGAACTGAACGCACCATTGGACGCTGGTTGCCGTTCCCTGCACGACACCGAGCGCATTGGTCGCCTGGATTCACATACACGAAGTAATGGAGGGTGCCGTTGTCCAACACGACGGTGACCGTATCGTTGTTCGAGTCGGTGCCGGAATACATACCTTGTGCGTCGAAGTTGCCTTGCGGAACGACCGCGTTGTCCGCAGCTTTGCCACCGTCGTTGCTTCCACCGCCGCCGCAGGCGGAAAGCACCAGTGCAGCGAGAACACTCGATAAGGCAATCTTCTTCACCTCTGTTATCTATCTGCGCTCACTTGCGGAGGGGCGAGCTTTTCCTCGATCTGAATCCGATCAATGGATCGCCCGGAAACGTGCGCGGACTATAAAAGAAAGCAAGGAAAACGAAATGTCAGAATTTGTGGATCGTCAGATGACGAACGCAAAAAAGCGCGCGGCTCTTACGAGCTACGCGCTTCAACCAACACTACGCGACGCCCTGCGATCATGGATACAGACCGCGCATCTCGCGCGCCATCAGGATCCGCGTACACGCGACGGTGAACGCCGCCGTCCGCACGGACACCTTTTGTTCGCTCGCCACCTGCCACACGCTCGCAAACGCTTCGCGCATGACGCACTCGAGGCGCTGGTTGATCTCGTCTTCGGTCCAGAAGAAGCTCGAAAAGTCTTGCACCCATTCGAAGTACGACACCGTCACGCCGCCCGCGTTGGCGATCACGTCCGGGATCACGAGGATGCCCTTGTCGTTGAGAATGTCGTCCGCTGCCGTGGTGGTCGGGCCGTTTGCGCCTTCGACGACGATCTTCGTGCGGATCCTCGGCGCATTCTTCTCGGTGATCTGGTTTTCCAGCGCGGCGGGAATCAGGATGTCGCTTTCGATCATCCAGAATTCGTCCGCCTGCACGGGATCCGTGTCCGCGAAACCGCCGATGCCGCCGTTCTGCGCGACGTGATCCAGCAGCGCGACCGTATCGATGCCCTTCGAGTTGTGGATCGTGCCGGTGTGATCCTGCACGGCGATGATGCGCGCATCCGCTTCCTGGAACAGCTTGGCCGCGATGCCGCCGACATTACCGAAGCCCTGCACGGCAATGCGCGCGCCTTCGATATCCATGCCAATGCGCCGCGCCGCTTCTGTGGCGACCACGAACACGCCGCGACCGGTCGCTTCCTTGCGGCCGAGCGAGCCGCCGAGCGCGATCGGCTTGCCGGTCACGACACCGGTCGCCGTCTGGCCCTGGTTCATGGAGTAGGTGTCCATCATCCACGCCATGATCTGTTCGTTGGTGTTGACGTCCGGCGCGGGAATGTCCGTGTTTGGCCCGATGATGATGCCGATCTCGCTCGTATAACGGCGCGTCACGCGCTCGAGTTCGGCGCGCGACAAGGTGCGCGGATCGACACGGATACCGCCCTTCGCGCCGCCGTACGGCACGTTCATGGCCGCGTTCTTCACCGACATCCAAGCGGACAGCGCCATGACGTCCGACAGCGTCACGTCTTGGTGATAACGCACGCCGCCCTTGCCCGGACCGCGCGACGTGTTGTGCTGCACGCGATAGCCTTCGAAGTGCGCGACAGTGCCGTTGTCGAGCTCGATCGGGCAATCGACGACGAGGATGCGCTTGGGACGCTTGAGGGTTTCGAGCCAGCGGGAGAGGGAACCGAGATACGGGGCGACGCGATCGACCTGTTTCAGATAGTTGCCCCACGGGCCAAGGTCATTGGCGTTGAGATAGGACGGGATGGACTGCGGGTTGGCGATTTGCACTTCCGACTGCTTTGGGGAGGACATTGGTGCTCCGACGTTGAAGGAATGCATCCATTATCGAAAAACCGTGCGAGCAAATCCAATGCCGGATTTTTATCCCGTCATGCATCTCTTGCATAACGTCTTGGTGCCTTACACGGCGGGCGTTTCCGGCGATGCCTTCAACAACTCTTCGCCGACGGCATCCCATAGCCCACGCATCAGAGCCTGACGCAGCTCGTCGCCTTGCGAGGCGAGCTTGTCGCGGTAGAGGCGAATATCCATCGTCAGCGTGAACTGACCGGCGGGCGTTCCGCGCGTGCCGCGATCGAGACGAACGAGCCTGCCCTCCTCCACCGCATCCTCGACGGGGCTGTGCGGCAGGAACGCGACGCCGTGTCCCGCGAGCGCCATCGCTTTCAGGCCTTCGGCCATGTCGGTTTCATACACCTTGTCGAGATAGAGCCGCACCGGCGACGTCGCGATGATGACTTCCGTCATGCGCCCGAGATAGGCATTCGGCGTGTACGATAGATATGGCGCCGGCGCATCCGCCGATGCGGGCAGCGTGAAGCGCGTGCGCCCGCCTTTCGTGACGGCGGAGAACGGGCTGATCGGTTCGGTGCCGAGCGTCAGCATGTCGTAGCGCGCGGGATCGAGCGCGACGGGATGACTCGGATGGTGATAGCCCATCACCAGATCGCAGCCACCTTCCACCAGCGACAGCACCGCGTCGTGGACATTAAGCGCGCGCAAACGCGTGCGGATGCGTCCGAGCCGCGCTTCGATATGTTCGAGCCAGCGTGGAAAGTAGGTGAGCGACAACGTGTGCGGCACCGCGAATTCGATGGTCGCGGCCGGCACGCCGGTCTGTCCGCGCAGCAGCGTGCGTGCTTCGTGGAACTGCGAGAGCATCGCCAGCGCCTGTTCGTAGAACACTTCGCCAGCTTGCGTGAGCCGCGTCGGATAGACGGAGCGATCGATCAGTTCGGTGCCGAGCCACGCTTCGAGCGCCTGAATGCGCCGCGAGAACGCCGGTTGCGTGATGTGCCGCAGTTCGGCGGAGCGACTGAAGCTGCGCGTTTCAGCGAGCGAAACGAAGTCTTCGAGCCATTTGAGTTCCATGCTTCGATGAGCGCGCGGCGGCGCGTGATCGGCGAAACCGGCATTTTATCGGGCGACGCGCGTGAACCGCGTTCAGGCGCGGCCGCACTATTCGCAGGCGGCTCGCACGGACGCTGTGCCTGAAGCGTGCGCGAAGCCGATTCGAAGCACGCGCGCGGATGCCTGCTCGTGCTGCTCGCCATGATCGCCGCTGGCGACTTCGCGTTTGCCATCTGGATGCCGCCAGTCGCTAGGAAGGGCAAGACGGGCCTGCTGTCGGGAATCGTCGGCGCAGCGGGCGGCATCGGCGGGTTTTATCTGCCGGTGGTCATGGGTATCGCCAAGGAAAGCACCAGCAGCTATCAGATGGGCTTCGCCACGTTCGGCGTGTTCGCGACCTGCGCGTTCGGCGCGCTGTTCCTGCTGCGCGGCCAGTGGCTGCGCTGGTCGGCGACGGCGACGCACACGCACGATGGCGTGGCCATCAACGGCGCGCATGCGATGGATGAGCGCCGATCCCTATCGATCGCCTTATCGACCGCCTTATCGATCCAGGGTCAGCGTATCCCGCTGGTCCAGCGCAGCGTCGCGCGGTGCATCGTCGCCGCGCTGCTGCTGCAACGCCCACATCTACGCGAACAAGCCGCCCGCGCCGAGCAGTTCCGCAAACGTGCCGCTTCACGATGCGCCCGTGACCCATCACGATGATCTGCTGCGCGTGCACGACCGTCGATAGCCGGTGCGCGATGATGAGCGTGGTCCGTTCGCGCGCGATCGAATCCAGTTCGCGCTGGATCGCGCGTTCGGACTTCGAATCGAGCGCGGACGTCGCTTCGTCGAAGATGAGAATCGGTGGATCCTTGAGCAGCGTATGCGCGATCGCGACGCGCTGCTTCTCGCTGCCCGAGAGCTCCAGCCCGCGCTCGCCGACTGGCGTGTAGTCGACTGCGTGATTGATTTGGCACCGGGTGGATCCGAGGCGAAGGATCGTCATACTTCCACTTGATCGGCTTCGGATTTTTGTTGTGCTCGCGGA
>JAQFVJ010000210.1 GCA_029439525.1 Caballeronia sp. BR6202001591004 | reverse complement strand
GCGTGTCGTCAGCATCGGTCATCAAGGTACGGATTCGCGACCGAAAGACAGAAGTCGCCGCTCCCATCCAGCCAGAGCCGAGCGCGCCGGTGTAAAGCCCGCGTGGCGCGCTTTCGATTGCGTCGATCAGCCGCATCGTGCGGTACTTGGGCGCGCCGGTGATCGAACCACACGGAAACAGCGCGCGCACGAAGTCGGCGAACGAAGTGCCCGTCGCAACGCGCGCCTCGATGGTCTAGGTCATCTGCCACAGGCTCGACCGAAAACAGCGCCGGCACCTTCACCGAACCCGTGGCCGCGACGCGCGACATGTCGTTGCGCAGCAGATCGACGATCATCACGTTCTCGGCGCGGTTCTTCGGGTCGCGGCATACGTCGGGATCGACTTCGCGCGGGGCGGTGCCTTTCATGGGGGACGCGCGCGCAACACATCGCCGTGCTTTTCGACGAATAATTCCGGCAAGCACGACACGACCGCCCGGCCATTCGGCAGCGCGACGGCGCGCCGAACACGTCAAAATTCAGCCGATACGTGAAGTTGATCTGATACGACTCGCCTTCCGTCAACGCCTGCTGAACCTGCGCGATGGCGTGATCGAACTGCTCGCGCGTGATGTCCGGCACGATGCCGGCGACGCCGGCTGCATCGTTTTCCGGGTCTTGCGCCACGAGCCACGCGCTCGCTTCATCATGCATGCGACAGCCGCGTGCAATCGCGAAATATCAGCACGCGCAACGCGTGATCGTTGCCACGGCCGCTTGTGCCGATAGTCCCTGGTGCCGATTTCGCCGAATTGCAGATTGCGCCCGAATTCGTAATCTGCGACGATGACCACGTACAGTCCATCGCGTAAATCGCGATCGATTTCGGCGCACACCGCATCGAGCAAACGGCCACATCTACGCACACGCGTTAGTGCGCAAAGTCCGTGTACAAAAGACGACGCAGCCGCCTTTCGGCGGTCGCGTCGCCAATCGTCGAGCAGCGGAACACCGCGCCGCACTCCTCAGTCGTCGTGGCCATGCTCGCACTGCAACGACAGCATCAATCGCCCACATCAATCGTCGAAGAAGCTCTTCACGCGGTCGAACCAGCTCTTGCTCTGTGGGCTATGCCGCGCGCCGCCTTCCGACAGCGACTTCTCGAACTGCTTGAGCAGATCGCGCTGCGAGTCCGTGAGCTTGACCGGCGTTTCCACCTGCACATGCACGTACAGATCGCCCGCGATACTCGAGCGCAAACCCTTGATGCCTTTGCCGCGCAGACGGAACGTCTTGCCCGACTGCGTGCCGTCCGGCACCGTGAAGCTCGCGC
The DNA here is from genome assembly GCA_029439525.1 of Caballeronia sp. BR6202001591004. GTDB lineage: Bacteria > Pseudomonadota > Gammaproteobacteria > Burkholderiales > Burkholderiaceae > Caballeronia. Next base: position 3,674 of record JAQFVJ010000210.1, on the reverse strand, counting down.
GACCCGCGAGCGTCGGGACTTCGATTCCGCCGCCCAGCGCCGCCGTGGTGAACGGAATCGGCATCTGGCAATGCAAATCGTCGCCGTCGCGTTGGAACACCGAGTGCTGCTTGATGTGGATTTCCACGTACAAGTCGCCGCTCGGACCGCCATTGATGCCCCGCTCGCCGTTGCCCGCCGAACGGATGCGCATGCCGTCGTCGATGCCCGCCGGAATCTTCACTTCCAGCGTCTTGGTTTCTTTCACCTTGCCCTGACCGTGGCACTTCGAGCACGGATCGGGAACGTAGGTGCCGGTGCCGTGGCACTTCGGGCACGTCTGCTGGATGCTGAAAAAACCCTGCGACATGCGCACCTGGCCCTGACCATGACAGGTCGGGCAGGTTTCCGGCTTGGTGCCTGGCTTCGCGCCCGAGCCGTGGCAGACGTTGCAGTTGACCCAGCTCGGCACGCGAATCTGCGTGTCGTAGCCGTGCGCCGATTGCTCCAGCGTGATTTCCATGCTGGAGCGCAGATCGGCGCCGCGATACACCTGCGGGCCGCCGCGTCCGCCTGCGCCGCCAGCGCCCTCGCCCGCCGCCTGTCCGAAGATGTCGCCGAAGATATCGCCGAACGCATCCGCGAAGCCGCCGCCGAAGCCTTGTGCGCCCGCGCCCGCCATGTTCGGATCCACGCCCGCGTGGCCGTACTGATCGTACACGGCTCGCTTCTGCTGGTCGGAGAGCATTTCGTAGGCCTCTTTGACCTCTTTGAAGCTCTCTTCCGCCCTTTTGTTGTCCGGATTGCGGTCAGGGTGATACTTCATCGTGAGCTTGCGATACGCCTTCTTTATCTCGTCGTCGCTCGCGTTTTTTGCGACGCCCAAAACGTCATAGTAGTCCCGTTTCGCCATGTCGGTTCCGATGCCGCCGCGCTTGAGCGCGACGGTTCCTGTCAAATGCTACGGGCCGTGATGACCCGTGCCTGAAGCCTTCGCGCCCGCCCGAAAGTGGCTTCGAGCGTAACGCCTCAAAAAAACAATGGGCCCGGGGAACCACCGCAAGGCCCGCCAGGCACGTTCCACGTCAGACGCGTCTGACGCGTCACGCGTCTCGGAAAAACCAAAGGCGCGCGGATGGCGACATCCGCGCGCCGATCGGCTCATCGGTTAGTCCTTCTTCACTTCCTTGAAGTCGGCGTCGACGACATCGTCGTGCTGCTGGCTCGCGCCCGCTTCCGCCGAAGCGCCCGCGCCCGCCGTACCCGCTGCCGCACCGGCCGCCCCCTGCTGAGCCTGCATGTCAGCGTACATCTTTTCACCGAGCTTCTGCGAGGCTTGTGCCAGCGCTTCGACCTTCGCTTCGATGGTGGCCTTGTCCGACGCGTTGTGCTTCAACGCGTCTTCCAGTTCCTTCAGTGCCGCTTCGATTTGCTCTTTCTCGCTGGCTTCGACCTTGTCGCCGTATTCGGCGACCGTCTTCTTCGTGCTATGGACCAGCGCATCGCCCTGGTTGCGCACGTCGGCCAGCTCACGCAGCTTGTGATCTTCCTCGGCGTTGGCTTCGGCGTCCTTCACCATCTTTTCGATTTCAGCGTCCGTCAGACCCGAGTTCGCCTTGATGGTGATCTTGTTTTCCTTGCCCGTCGCCTTGTCCTTCGCGCCGACGTGCAGAATGCCGTTCGCGTCGATGTCGAAGGTCACTTCGATCTGCGGCACGCCGCGCGGTGCGGGCGGAATGCCTTCGAGGTTGAATTCGCCGAGCAGCTTGTTACCCGCGGCCATTTCACGCTCGCCCTGGAACACCTTGATCGTCACGGCGCCCTGGTTGTCGTCCGCCGTCGAATACACTTGCGCGTGCTTCGTCGGGATCGTAGTATTCTTGTTGATCATCTTCGTCATCACGCCGCCGAGCGTTTCGATGCCGAGCGACAGAGGCGTCACGTCGAGCAGCAGCACGTCCTTGCGGTCGCCCGACAGAACCTGGCCCTGAATCGCAGCGCCCACGGCCACGGCTTCGTCCGGGTTCACGTCACGGCGCGGATCCTTGCCAAAGAATTCCTTCACCTTTTCCTGCACCTTCGGCATACGCGTCATGCCACCGACGAGAATGACGTCGTCGATATCGCCGACCTTCACGCCCGCGTCCTTGATCGCCGTACGGCACGGTTCGATCGTGCGGTCGATCAGTTCTTCGACGAGCACTTCGAGCTTGGCGCGGGTGAACTTGAGGTTCAGGTGCTTCGGACCCGACGCGTCCGCCGTGATGTACGGCAGGTTAATGTCGGTCTGCGCCGTCGACGACAGTTCGATCTTGGCCTTTTCAGCGGCTTCCTTCAGGCGTTGCAGCGCGAGCACGTCCTTGGAGAGATCGACGCCCTGCTCTTTCTTGAACTCGCCGATGATGTAATCGATGATGCGCTGGTCGAAGTCCTCGCCACCGAGGAAGGTGTCGCCGTTGGTCGACAGCACTTCGAACTGCTTTTCACCGTCCACGTCCGCGATTTCGATGATCGAGATATCGAACGTGCCGCCGCCCAGGTCGAACACCGCGATCTTGCGGTCGCCCTTTTCGGCCTTGTCGAGACCGAACGCGAGCGCTGCCGCCGTCGGCTCGTTGATGATGCGCTTGACTTCCAGACCGGCGATGCGGCCGGCGTCCTTGGTCGCCTGACGCTGGCTGTCGTTGAAGTACGCGGGCACCGTGATGACGGCTTCCGTCACCGGCTCGCCGAGATAGTCTTCGGCGGTCTTCTTCATCTTGCGCAGCACTTCGGCGGAAACCTGCGACGGCGCGAGGTTCTTGCCGTGTGCCTCGACCCATGCGTCGCCGTTGTCGTGCTTGACGATCTTGTAGGGCATCAGGTTGATGTCCTTCTGCACTTCCTTCTCGTCGAAGCGGCGGCCGATCAGGCGTTTGACCGCGTACAGCGTGTTTTTCGGATTAGTGACCGACTGGCGCTTGGCAGGCGCGCCGACGAGGATTTCGTTGTCGTCCATGTAGGCGATGATCGACGGCGTGGTGCGCGCGCCTTCCGCGTTTTCGATAACCTTGACCTGATTACCTTCCATCAGCGCCACGCACGAATTCGTGGTGCCGAGGTCGATGCCGATGATTTTGCCCATTTTTATACTCTCCTAACTTTGATCGCAGTGGCGTTGCGGCGCGGCACCGTTCATGTTGCTGGCGCCGACTGGTGCCGCCGATTTACCGGGCCAAACGCCCAAAATTCATATCTAAACATAAAATAAGAGCGCGATTTTCGATTTCAAGACCCTGAACGCAATACGGTCTATAACTTTTTTCAGCCGCTTCTTGCCGCGCTCAACCTGACTGCGCCGCACGAATCTTTTCACGAGCCGCCGAAACCGCCGCCTCGAAGCACGAGGCCGTGCCAGCCGGTCGCGCGGCCGAGTCGCTTGCCGCGATGGAAGAAGAACCACGTCGGCACGCCGTGCAGCACGAAGTACTTGCCGAGCTCGCGATGCTCTTAGACATTGCTGTGGAACCACTTCAGGCCGAGCGCGCGGATTTCGTCGGGTTTCGCGAGCATCGCCTTTTTGGCGATTTCGCAGTTGAAGCAATCGACGCCCCAGACGAACACCACGGCCAGATCGTCCCCCCCCCCCCCGACGCAGCGCGGCATCGAAGCCAGCGTCGTCGACCGCCTGCATGTCGACGACGGCGAAGGGCGGT
>JAQFVJ010000209.1 GCA_029439525.1 Caballeronia sp. BR6202001591004 | reverse complement strand
CAAGCGATTCGCCGCGTCCGGCGTGACGGCGGATCAGCGCCCGCATGCGCGCGCCGAGTTCGTCGAGATCGAAGGGCTTAACGAGGTAGTCGTCCGCGCCGGCGTCGAGTCCCTTGACGCGATCCGCGATCGCATCGCGCGCGGTAACGATCAGCACCGGCAGCGCATTAGCCGCGCGCGCAGCGTCTTGAGCACTTCGAGACCGTCGCGCTTAGGCAAACCGAGGTCGAGCAGCATCAGTCGTACGGCTCGCCGGATACCGCCGTAAGCGCCGCTTCGCCGTCCTGAACCCAGTCGACCGCGAAGCCGTCCGCGCGCAGCGCCTTACGCACGCCTTCGGCGATCATCCGGTCATCTTCAACAAGCAGGATTCGCATGGCCTTTGCCTATGTGGTTACGTGAGGCGGCCCTTGCGACCTATTTGTAGGCGCGGCCCTTAAACCGGACTTAACGGCGATGCTTAGCCACGCGATGCGGGCGTCCCGCGCGAGCCCATTCGTACGATTTTCGCAAGCCAGCTTGTCTACAAATAAGCGCTTCGCCGGCGCAGGTCTCGACGATTCACTGCGGTGCGCCTCCAACACTCACGCAAAGAACACGCACGCTTATGTCGCTTGCCTCGCCTGCTCGTCAAGCGTTTTTCGTCCGTCTCGCTCGCTTCTGCGCTGGGTTTTGCCGCTGCCTTTGCCACGCCTAGCGCCGCACCGTCCGCTTACGCACGCGGCGGCAGACCGAAAGCCGAAGCGCAGCGCCATGCGCCCGAGCGGGCCCGCGCACGGCGGCGCCAAATCGAAACGCGCCACGAAAGCGCGTGTGCCCGTCGGCCCCTTGCCCGCCACGGGTGATGGCCGCGCTCGCAAAAGCGCACGTGCCGCTGTCGTCGATGAGCGTGGTCGTGCAACGCGTCGGCGGCCCCGCTCGTGGCGATCAACGCGAACGAGCCGATGTTCCCGCATCGACGATGGAGCTCGTCACCACCTACGCGGGCCTGTCGATGCTCGGCCCCGATTACCGCTGGAAGACCACCGCCTACGCCGATGGCCAGGTCGACGCGCAAGGCGTGCTGCACGGCAATCTCTACATTCAGGGCACCGGCGATCCGAAGCTCGTGCCCGAGGAACTGATCGATCTCGTCGACCAGATCCGCAAGAGCGGCATCACCAGCATCGACGGCGCGCTGGTGCTCGACAAGCGTTATTTCGACGTATCGATACGCGATCTGCCCACCTTCGACAACGACGAAAACGCACCGTACAAAGTCGGCCCCGATCCGCTGCTGTACGCGTTCAAGTCGTTGTCCTTCACGCTTACGCCGAACGACGGGCAGGTGTCGATCGACGTGCTGCCGCAACTCGCGCCAATTGCAGATCGACAACGAACTGCGCGTCACGCGCAGCGCGTGCAGTGGTCGCTGCAGGCTGAATCGCCCTCTGTTGCGCAGACGCAGGGCTGCTGCAGGCGTCGTTCGGCGGCGACTATATCCGTTGCGCTGCGGCTCGCGCACCGTCAACGTGGCCGCGCTCGATCATTCGACGTTCTTCGCGGGCGGCTTTCTCGCGCTGTGGAAGCAGGCGGGCGGCACCTTCACCGGCACGACGCGCAAAGGGCCGACGCCTGCGGGCCCGCGGCTGGTCGGCACGCATCGCAGCCCGGTGCTGTCGGACGTCGTGCGCGACATCAACAAGTTCAGCAACAACGTGATGGCGCGCAACCTGTTCCTCACCATCGGCGCGGTGCAGTCGAACCCGCCCGCGACCACCACGAAGTCCGCCACCGCGATTCAAGCCTTCCTGCATCGCAGCGCGCTGCCGATGCCGGGTCTCATGCTCGACAACAGCTCGGGCCTGTCACGCGACGAGCACATCAGCGCGGCGTCGCTCGCGGATCTGCTGATCGCGGCAAATTCGAGTCCGGTCGCCCAGGTGTTCGTCGAATCGCTGCCGATCTCGGGCGTCGACGGCACCATGCGCAACCGGCTGACCAACGCGGGCGCGCTCGGCAACGCGCACATCAAGACTGGCTCGCTGCGCGATGTGCGCGCGATCACGGGCTATGTCGGCTCGCGGCCAACGGCGAGAGTTATGTCGTGGTGGGCTTCACCAACGATCCGCGTGCGAAGGCGGCGCGCGCGCGGCGCATGACGCGTTGAATGGGTCTACGAAGGCACGCGCAAGAACGCGGAGATCGAATAAGGCACGTTGTAACGCAGATCGGCAAGCACGACTCGACGCGCGCGGCAAAACCCTGCCGCGCTCTTTCTCGACCAGCCTAGGCCGGTTTGCCGGCAAGCGGCAAACCGGCATATAATCCAGCAGCACATGATCCAATCGTTTCGATGCACCGACACGCAAGCGCTTTTTGAAGGCCGACGCGTGCCCCGCTTTGCGAACATCCGGACCGTCGCCGAACGCAAACTGACCTTGCTGCAAGCTGCTGCGACGTTGGAAGCGTTGCGCATGCCGCCGGCGAATCGGCTGGAGGCGCTGAGGGGCAACCGACGCGGGCAATACAGCATTCGTATCAACGACCAGTGGCGCATCTGCTTCACGTGGACGCACAAAGGCCCGGCCCACGTTGAGATCGTCGACTATCATTGAACTATCGGAGCACGCATGGTTACGAACCGCATGCGCCCAGTGCATCCGGGCGAGATTCTGCGCGAGGAATACCTCGTGCCGTTGGGAATGAGCGCCAACGCACTGGCGGGCGCGCTGCACGTCACGGCAAGCCGTATCAACGACATCGTCCGTGAGCGACGCGGAATTACGCCCGACACTGCGCTGCGCCTCGCACGATATTTCGGTAACGACGCGCAGACGTGGATGAACTTGCAACTCATCTACGACATGAAGATTGCCGAGCGCGACATTGCTGGTCAAATTGAGCGCGAGGTCGAGCCGCGTGAGGTCGAGCGCGTATAAGGCGTGTCTCTGCGGATGCGGAGAGCATTAGAAAGCCTGCGCCGCCTCGTATGGTCGCGCCGTGCCTACCTCCGCGCACGCGGAGAAAACCCTAGATCATAACTCGTTGACTACAAAACAGAATCCACCCACACGATCCTTTATAAATCACACCAAATCGGCTCCTCACTCCTCCGCCTCAAACGCCGCCGCCCTTCCCAGCCGATCATTCACCGCGATCCACTCCACCGTCTCCGGCAGTTTCTCGATCAGAATCCGCTCGACATTCGCCCGATCCAGCGCGCGCAGCAACCCATAAAGATCCCGCGCATAAGACTGCGGATCCTCCGGCGCCGCCACGAAGTGCACATGGCACGCATCCGCCCATTCCCTCGCGCTCGACGCCCTTGCCACCAGCGCGATCTTCTTCCCGCTCGACCGATCGAACGCCGCAATCAAAGGTTCGATCGCCAAAAACGGCAGCAACATCAAAGGCGTGCGCGGTGCGTAATGCGCCTTCAGCGTGCCTGAAGCGCGCGGCGCGGTCGCATCCGTGCCATCGGGCAGACGCGGCGCGACACCGATCACGTCCGCGATTTCCTGCGGACCCACATGCCCCGGCCGCAGCAAAGCCGGAAAACCGCGCGATAAATCCAGAATCGTCGATTCGATGCCCACATCCGCCGCGCCGCCATCGAGCACATGCACCGTGCTGCCGAACTCATCGCGCACATGCTGCGCCGTCGTCGGACTCACATGCCCAAAACGATTCGCCGATGGCCCCGCCACACCGCCCTGCTTTCCGCTGCCCAGCCGCCGATGAAACGCGGACAACAACTTCTGCGTGACCGGATGCGACGGACACCGCACGCCCACCGAATCCTGCCCGCCGCTCACCGCCGCCGGAATATGCGCGGCGCGCTTCAAAATCAGCGTCAATGGGCCGGGCCAGAACGCATCGATAAGCTTTTGCGCATCGGCGGGCAACTCGCGAACCCAATAACTCGGATCGGCCTCGGGCGCGAAATGCACGATTACCGGATGATTCGCCGGCCGCCCCTTGGCCGCGTAGATGCGCGCGATGGCGTCCGGATTCTCGGCATCGCCGCCGAGGCCATAGACCGTCTCGGTCGGAAACGCGACGAGTTCGCCGGCATCGAGCAGCGCCGCCGCTTCTTCGATCTGCGCGGCACTCGGATGGATGATGGTCATTGCGTATTGCTTCTTCGGAGTCGTCGGTGAGTGTTAATCGAGCGCGATATGCAACATGCGTGCACAGTCGCGCGCCGCCGTGCGCGCTTCCTCGAGCGTCGCCGCCGTGAAATTGATGTGCCCCATCTTGC
>JAQFVJ010000208.1 GCA_029439525.1 Caballeronia sp. BR6202001591004 | reverse complement strand
CCTGTGCGCGGCGTTCCGTTCAATACTGCGACCGGCGAGGGGTGCTGGGCAAAGCGGCGGCGCGCCACACCAGCGAACAGTTCGTGGCCTTCATGAAAATCGCTTGCTGCATCATATGCTGGCGACAATTGCGAACGTCATTTCGTTTTTGTTAATGCCTCTACATTGCGATGAGCGCGACGAAATATGAGAGCGGCACCCGACCGCCACTAGCCTGTGAAAGGATGCCAAACGTCCCGCGAACGATAATTGGCGCCATCAGGCCGACACCTAACAAGACAAGGGACGAGAATGTGAGCGTTCGCTTGAGACCGGACATATGGCTGAAATTTGATAGTGGACAATATAACATATTTATGGACGTTATATTGTCCACATGAGCATGTCGAGTCAAGGTAAGGTCGCGGAACCGCGGGTAAACTTTAGGGTTGGCCGACCCGAGGTTAATCTCCGCAACCGGCGGCCCTTGTTGGTTCCCCTTGCGAGACAGGCTGACTCGTCATGAATGCAATCGCCTACTCACCAACCTGGACGAAATAGTATCCACCGCTGCTCTTGCTTTTTCGTGCGGTGTGCTTTTCACCGACATCTTCCCACTGTCTTGAATTGTCTCAATCGCCTAGCTGCTCATGACTTACCGGCCGACTTTGGCAATTGGCGGTGCGTCCGGCTGGTAGTCACTTTCCAAGCGGCTTTTGGGTGTTCCTATAATGATGAGCGTGACTCGTCGCATTGGGGGGGGAAACACTTATGTCTGAGAGGATTGTTTAATTATCATACGGACGTTATAGAATCCATCAACCCATCCGAATAGCGGATTCTTAGACCGATGACCCGCCTCGTGTGGCGTCAAAGGTAGGTGACAGCAGTCAGGCGTGCAACGACGACCAAGTTAGGCGTTGTCACGCGCTAGGTGTACGTTTTAACATCTATGTCGTTAATTTAGTTTCCACTAACCGCATCAGAGCGATTGAGGCAAATATGAGCAATATCCCGGGCACCTCGTACATCAAAGAGCCGTCGGTTGTGACGCCCGCCGAAGAAAACGAACTTCGCGACTTGGTCGCGGGCATCATCAAAGATGTGGCGACGCGTGGTAACGTGGCTTTGCGTGAGTACAATAAGAAGTTCGACAAGTTCGACCAAGAAGCCATTGAGGTCACGGCCGAAGAAATCGAAGCGGCCCGCCGGCAATGTGATGACAAGCTGCTCGAGGACATGAAGTTTGGTATCGAGCGCGTTACGCAGTTCGCGAAGGCTCAGCTTACGACGATGCAAGACCTCGAAGTCGAAACCATTCCTGGTCTGCACTTGGGTCATCGCCTGATTCCGATTCAGAGTGCTGGCTGCTATGTTCCGGGCGGTCGTTATCCGCTGCTCTCGTCGGCGCAAATGACCGTAATCCCTGCAAAGGTCGCTGGCGTCAAGGCAATCATCGTTTGCACACCGCCGAATGTGCACCCGGCTGTCCTCTACGCTACGCACCTGTCCGGTGCTACCAAGATTTTCAAGGTTGGCGGCGCGCAAGCAATCGCCGCACTGGCTTACGGAACTGAGTCGATTCCGCGTGTCGACAAAATCGTTGGCCCTGGCAACAAGTTTGTGAACGAAGCGAAACGTCAGGTCTTCGGCCTGGTTGGCATTGGCCAACTGGCTGGACCTAGTGAAATCGGTATCCTCGCTGATGAGACTGCCGACCCGAAGATGTTGGCTGCGGATTTGCTGGGCCAGGCCGAGCACGATGTCGAAGCGCGCGCCATCCTCATGGCAACGTCTCGTGAGGTGGGCGAAGCCACGCTGTGCGAGATGGGCCGCCAGCTAGCAATTCTCTCGACCAAGGACGTTGCGGAGCCTGCCTGGCGCAAGCACGGTGGAATCGTCTTGTGCGACAGTGAACAAGCGATGATTGCGTACTCGGATGAGTTCGCAGCTGAGCATTTGCAGGTTCACACGAAGGATGCCAAAGACCTAGCTAAGCGTTTGACCAATTACGGCTCGCTCTTCATCGGTGACCGCGCTTCGGTAGTCTTCTCGGACAAGATTGCTGGCACAAACCATACGCTTCCTACGCGCGGCGCCGGACGCTACACCGGCGGCCTGTGGGTGGGCTCGTTCATCAAAACGGTAACGCATCAATGGGTCGAACAGAAGGCCGTTGATGTCATCGCGCCCATCTGTGTACGACAGTCGCACCGTGAAGCCCTCGACGCGCATCGCATCGCGGCAGAGATTCGCTACAACTACGACTGCATCTAAAAAGCTGGGGCGTCCCTCAGCGAGCATGCTGGGCGGCGCATGGCGGGCCACCACCCGCGGAGTGGATGGTCCATCATGCGCCGCCTTTTTGCTTTCGAGTTATTAAACGTCCATATGCATGGCAATTGTTTCGACCGACAAGCCAAAATCAAAGCCCAACTTCAAAATATTGACTGAACCGCAAAGCATCTGTTCCCAACAGTCAAAGGATGGCCAATTGCTATCTGCATAACGACTCATACAGCGGGTAACACGCATCCGGCAGACCATGCGTTTTTGGTTCCGGTCTTTTTCGAAGGTGAGCACATGTTCACGGCAGTGGCGAAGGCTCACCAAGCGGATTGCGGAAATAGTTTGCCGACCACTTACATGTCAGTGGCAAAAGACGTTTATGAAGAAGGGTCGTTGATTTTCCCCGCCACACGCGTGCAGCGGGACTACGAAATGGTGTCCGACGTCGTCTGCATGATTGAACGGCATATCCGTGTTCCGACTCAATGGTACGGCGACTTTCTGGCAGGAATTAGCGCAGCGCGTGTAGCAGAAAAGCGCCTCAAAGAAGTTTGCGAGAAGTACGGCAAGGACACCATCAAAGATTACATTGCAGCGTGGCTCGACTACTCTGAGCAGCTTATGGTCAATGCGGTCCGGAAACTTCCGGCTGCGACACTGGTGAACGTCGGTCGGCACGACTCGACGGCCTTCTTGCCGGAGGGTATCCCACTAAAGGCGGAGATTACCGTGAGGCCGGAAGAAGTGCTCGTCGAGATAGACTTGCGCGACAACATCGACAACGTTGATTGCAGCTATAACCAGAGCGAATCGACCGCGATTTCTGCTGCGCTTGCTGGGCTGTTCAACGCCCTGGAGGGGACGTTCCGAAAAACGCGGGGTCCTTTCGACGTGTGAATGTCCTATTGCATGAAAGCGTGGTGGTCGACAAGCCGAAGTTCCCGCACTCGTGTTCGGTCGCAACGACGAATATCGCGGACCGCATGGTCAATCTCACCGGAGCTGCGTTCGCAAAGTTGGGCGACGGATACGGTTTGGCAGAGGGCGCGGTGGGGTCCGGTATCGGAATGGCTGTGGTGTCTGGAAACGACCCTCGCTTCGGCGAGGCGCCCTTTGTCAACCAACTTCATCTCTGTACGAACGGCGGCCCGGCATCACCGTTGGCTGACGGCTGGGTCACCTACGGCATTCCTATCGTGGCAGGCCCATGTATCGCGACTCGGTTGAAGTTGACGAATTGAAGCATCCGATTCAAGTGAAGAGGCTAGCGCTGATGACCGGCTCCGGCGGAGCAGGAAGGTTCCGCGGGGCTCCTGGCTCGATTCTCGAGTATGGAATCAAGAGCAATGAGATGACTGTCATCTATCCCGGCGACGGTCACGAAACGCCACCGCGTGGTGTGTAGGGCGGCGCGGACGGGCAGCTTGCTGAACGCTCTGGGTTATCCGGGGCGATGGAACGGAGACAAAGCTACCCAACGCGGCAACGGTCAAAATTGGACCGAACGATTTCGTACGGGGCATTGATTGCTCCGGCGGCGGATACGGGTCTCCACTGGAGCAAGAGCCTGCAAGAGTGCTGAAGGACGTGCTCGAAAAATACGAGACCGTGGAGCGAGCCGAATCAATTTACGGGGTCGTCCTCACCACGAAAGACGTGGCGAGCGACCGAGGTCGATGTGGTCAAAACTCAGAAGCGGCGCGCCGAGCTGGCTGCTGAGCATACTTGATATCTTGGAGCTTGCTCCCGCCTTTCGCCAAAGGCGGGAGCAATTTTCCTCTCCAACGATGGTGCTGACGCCGAGAAGTTCAAAGGGATAGGTGTGGACCGGTTTGCAGAAATGTCGGCTTTCGTCGCAGTCGTCGAGAATGGTGACTTCTCGCGTGCTGCGCGCAAGCTAGCTCTTACACCATCTGGCGTCAGTCGTTCGGTTTCGCGCCTTGAAGCACGCATTGGCACCAAACTTCTCAGTCGCTCACCGCGGGGTATCGTTCTTACGCAGGAAGGCCGCCAGTATCTGTCGGCCGCCCGAAAGACTCTCGCCACTATCGAGGAGGCGGACGAAATCTCCTATGGCAATCTGCGTGGTGTCTTGCGGGTGAAATGCTTGCCCGCTTTCGCATCGTGTCAAATTGCTCCTTTGATGAAGGAGTTTCACCGTCGTTATCCAGAAGTCCGGGTCGAGTTTCAGTTGGAAACCGACGAGCAAAAATTGCCTGGCCGCGATGCCGACATCGCAATAACGAGCGGTATGCTTCCAGACTCTGGAGTCGTAGGACAGAGAATAGCGACCACTCGTTGGCTCATCTGTGCCTCACCTGCTTACCTGCAAGACAACGGCATCCCTACGACCCGTGGCCAGTTGGTCAACCACATGACATTGAACTTCACAGTTGCGATGCGTTGAAACACTTGGGCCGTGCCTGACTCTCGCGGGAACCACCACGTGTTCGAGAACGTGGGGTCCTATGGAACCAGCGATGGAGCGATGATGATGTCAATGGCAAAGACCGGCGTAGGCATCGCGCGACTCGCCGAATATCATGTTAGGGCGGAGTTGGACTCGGGGGCGCTAATTGAAATCTTTGAGGGAGCGGAAACGACCGAAGAGCCAATCTATCTTCTGTACGAAAAGCATAGACACATGAGTAGAAGAGTTTCTGCGTTCGTGGACTTCATTCGGGAACACATAACAACTCGGGGAGGAGCCTTGGAGAAGGGGTGGGGTATCCCAACTGTGTAAAGAGTTTTTAGCTCGTCCCCATCCTAGTGCAAGTGCGTCATTGAATTAGCCCCATATCTATGTTTAGACACGGGTCATGGGCAAAATGAATCTGCCCGATACCGAACGCAAGCAACTGCTGTCGGCGGTGCGCAGGCGAACG
>JAQFVJ010000207.1 GCA_029439525.1 Caballeronia sp. BR6202001591004 | reverse complement strand
GCGACAGGGAACAGCATCACGACGGAACCGGCGGCGGCCGTCGGCAGATCGAGATCGACCGTCGCGGAGCTGTAGATCGCGATCGGCAAGGTGACGAGATGCGCACTGCCGAGCATCAGCAGAATGCCGCATTCGTTCAGCGTGAGCAGAAAGCACAGGATCGTGCCCGCCGCGATGCCCGGCCACGTGAGCGGCAGCCCTACTTTGGTCGCGACCATCCAGCCGTCGGCGCCCAAGCTCTTCGCGGCTTCGACCAGACGCATATCGACGAGCGTCGCGTAAGAAACGAGCGTCGGACGCACGACGAACGGCGCGTAGAACACGACTTCCGCGAGAATCACGCCGCCGAGAACAGGAAGTCCATCGGCGGCGATTCGAGCGAAAAGAGCCGTTGCATGCCGATGCTGACCGAGCCTTGCGAGCCGTAGAGAAAGATCAGCGTGAACGCCACCAGAAATACGACGGAAACGCGACGAACAGTTCGAGAAAGCGCATCACGAGCTTCACGCCCGCAAACGGCCGTAAGAAAACAGCATCGATGCGACCGCGACGCCCAGGATCGACGCAAGCGTGGCGCTGGCGAACAGAATGCCGAGCGTCGTGCCGATCAAGCCGCGCGTTTCCGGATTGCCGAAGAACGCCGTGTAAGGCTGCATCGTGAAACCGTGCGCACCGGCTCAGCATTACCAGACGCGCGAGCGGATAGATCACGAGCGGCCCGAGTACCACGACGAGAATGAACAGCAGATGCCGGTTCGCCGCGCGTTCGCGACGCTTTTTTGCGGCACGCGCGTGCTTGGCGAATTGCGCTTCGAGTTCCGCGTCGCTGGTGACGGTGTCGCTCGCGAGACGTACAAGGACGACATCGTCAGCCTCGAAACGAAGAGAAACACGCGAGCCTTTTTCCGGCAGGCGATGATGTCCCCGCTGCGCGGAGATCAGCACCGGCTCGTTGGGCATCGCGTCGAGCGTGACGGACACGGACAGCACCGAGCCGTACCATTCGATCGATGCGATCGTGCCGTGCAGTTGCCCTTCGCCCACCGGCACGATGCGAAAACTCTCCGGACGAATGCACGCGAGCCGTTCGCGCTCTTCGTAACGAGCATCGCCGACCGGAAACGCGACGCGCGGCGGCAGCAGCTTCGCCGCGCGAGATAGCGCGCGACGAAGCTGTCGTTCGGCGCATCGTAGACCTGACGCGGGATGCCAAGCTGCGCGATGCGGCCATCGCGCATCAGCAGCGTGCGGTCGGAGAGCACGAGCGCATCGTCCTGATCGTGCGTCACGCACACGATGGTCAGATTCGGCAAACGTTCGTGCAGCGCCTTCAATTCGCTACGCACGGACGCATGCAGATTCGCATCGAGCGCGGACAGCGGTTCGTCGAGCAGCAGCACGTCCGGTTCGATCACGAGCGCGCGCGCTACGCGCTGCTGCATGCCGCCCGACAGTTGCGCGGGCATCACGTGACCAGCATCGGACAACTGCACGAGCTTCAACGCATCCGCGCCGCGCGATGTCCGCCGCCTTCAGCTTGCGCGCGCGCAGACCGAAGGCCACGTTGTCGAACACGGACAGATGCGGAAACAGCGCATAGCTCTGAAACAGCAGCTCGAGATTGCGCTGATGCGGCGGCACGTGCGTCAGATCGCGACCCGCTACACAGCTTGCCCGCGAGCGCATCGGCGGCGATAAAACCCGCGATGAAGCGCAGCAGCGTGGTCTTGCCGCAGCCGCGACGCCCGAGCACGGTGAGAAATTCGCCGCGCCGGATCGTCAGCGACAGATCGTCGAGCACCGTGCGCGAGCCGAAGCGCACGGTGAGCCGGTCGATGTGCACGCCCGGCGTCCTGTCCGACGCCGAACGCTTCTTTGGGAATAGCGCTCACGTTACGACTTCGGCTTGACGACTTCCGTCTGCTTGCCCGAGTTGCCGATTACTTCGTTCTTCCAGCGCTCGGTCCAGCCGGCCTTCTTCTCCATCACCTGATTCCAGTCGACCAGAATCAGCTTCACGCCGTGGATCGCCTGCTTGATCGCTTCGCCGTTCTTGCCCGCGAGCGGCACGTCGGTGCGGCCCAGAATGCCATCATAGATGTGCGGCACCTTCGCCTGCACTTCCGAGGACATCAGATAGTCGATCAGTTGCTTGCCTTCAGCCTGATTTGGGCCGCTCTTGATGAGGCCGATCGCATACGGCAACTGGAACAGTCGGGTCTTCGCCGGCCTTGTGCGAGAGGAACAGCGGCTTGATCGACAAACCGCCGTTGGCGGCATCGTCGAGGTCCATCTGCAAATCGCCGTTGGTGAAAGCGATTTCGTTACGCGAGAGCAGCACGTCGAGATAGCCCGTGCCCTTGGTGTGGAACTTCGCGCTTTTCTCAAGCGAGCTCAGATACTTGATTGAATGCGTTGTCCTCGCCCATCCGCAGAAGTCAGGATGATGACGGCCATGCCGTCGCCCGCCGTCGCCGGATTCGAATACGCGATCTTGCCCGAGTAATCCGGATGCAAGACCGAGCACGTCTTCGGCGCGGTCTTGGTCGTTTCCGGGTTGATGGCGAACGAGAAATAGTTGTTCACGAAGGTCGCCCACGAACCGTCCGACGCCTTGGCGATCGCCGGCACGTTCTTGTAGTTCACGCTCTGATAAGGCTGCAGCAGGCCGCCTTGCTGCGCCTGCTGAATGAACGGCGGCAGCGTCACGAGCACGTCGGGCTTCGGCGAATCCTTCTCGACGGTCGCGCGGTTCACCACTTCGCCGCTGCCTGCCGTGACGATATTGACCTTCATGCCTTCCTTCTTTTCGAAGGCGTGCAGCACATCCTTGTAGAGATTTTCGAGGCCATCGGCGGTGTAGAGCACCACGGCATCGGCGCGTGAGCGGGCAATGCGGCGAATAGGGATACAGCGGCAGCTACGACGGGCAGCAGCTTGGTTATGTTGATCTCTCTTGTCGGGAAAGCATCAGGTCGGGCAAGGATCGCGAAAACCCCCGCCGACATTCAGGGCGAAGCATCGCAAAGCTCTGTGACATGAACATGAAGGCGCCACGCTTTGCCAACTATCGACACAATTCGCCAATGACTGCACCATTTGCGAAAATGCTCGCGACTGGCGTGCGATTCGTCGTGAACAAGCTGACGAAATCGCTTCGTGTTCGTGAGCGTGCGGCGGTTCGATTTGCACGGGTTGGTAAGATGCACAACGCGATTCCGTCACGGATCGCACTGAACCGGAATCACCATGAACGATGTGAACAATGACAAGACCTCATCCCGCCTGAGCCTGCTGAAAGGCATCCTGCCGATCGACCACGCCGCCGCGCTGCGCGATGTGCTTGCGGGCGTGCTCGCGTCGATGGATACCCGCAAGTGCTCGGCTATGCGTGCATTGCCGGCATGCCAACGGTGACCGGCCTCTACCGCGCTTTTGCCGATCGCCGCGTTCGCGCTGGTGGGCGTGTCACGCCATCTCGTCGTCGCGGCGGGTTCGGCGACCGCGACGATCTTCTCCAGCCGCGTCGCGACCATGGCGCCGATGGCGAGCGCCGAATACGTCACGCTCGCGGGCATGGTCGCGCTGTTGACCGCCGTCATGCTGCTGTGTGCGCGCATCTTCAAGCTCGGCTTTCTCGCGGACTTTCTTCTGTCGCGCACGGTGACGGTGCTAGTCGGTTTTCTCGCGGGCGTCGGTGTGCAGGTGTCCATCGCGATGCTCGGCGACATGCTCGGCATGACCGTGCCGTATCCGGCGTCGCGCAGTCTCGCGCAATTGCTGCACGTGGTGACGCATCTCGCGCAGGCGCACGGGCCGACGGTCGCGCTCACGGCACTGGTGGTCGCCGTGATTCTCTTGGCGAAGCGCTTTGTGCCGCGCGTGCCGATGCCGCTCGTCGCCGTGATCGGCAGCATCGCGGTGAGCAAAATGTTCGATTTCTCGGCGCACAGCATCGCGGTGCTCAGGCCGGTGGTGGGCGGTCTGCCGGCATGCGCTTTCCCGCGGTGACGGGCAGCAGGCGCTCGATCTGCTGCCCGCAGCGGCATCGTGCTTCGTGGTGGTCATTGCGCAGAGCGCGGCAGCGTCGCGCGTATTCGCGCAGCAGTATCGCGAGCAGGTCGATACCAACGCCGATATTCTCGGCCTCGCCGCCGCCAATGCGGCCGCGGCGTTTTCCGGCATCTTCGTCGTCAACGGCAGTCCGACGCAAACCGCGATGGCCGATCGCGCCGGCACGCACAGTCAGGTCGGGCAACTCGCGTTCGCGGTGGTCGTGCTGCTGTTTCTCAGCGGCTTTTTGCAGTATCTGCCGCATTGCGTGCTGGCGGGCATCGTGTTCATCATCGCGCTCGGGCTCATCAACGTGAAGAGCCTGAAGGACATCCGCATCGAAACGCGTGGCGAATTCAATCTCGCGCTGATTACCACCGCAGCCGTCGTGATGGTTGGCGTGGAGCAAGGCATTCTGCTCGCGGTGGCGCTCTCGCTGATGCGCCACGTGCGCCACAGCTATCGTCCGCACACGATGATGCTCGCGCCCACTGCCCTCGGGCCGCTGGCAGTTCATGCCCGTGCAGCCGGGAACCATCATCGCGCCGGGGCTGATCGTCTATCGCTTCAGCTCGGACCTGTTCTACGCGAACGACCATCTGTTCTGGGATGAAATCCTGCAACTCGTCGCGCGCGCCGGGCGGCGTGCATGCGCTGATCATCGATGCCGGCGCGATCACCGATCTCGACTATTCCGCCGCACGCAGCATGATCGATCTGGTCAACACGTTGCACGCGCGCGCCATCGACGTCCTATTCGGACGCGTGAACCGCTATCTGCGCGCCGACATGAACCGGCACGGCGTGACCGCCGATCGTCGGCGAAGCGAGGATCTTCGCGACCTTGCACGAAGCGCTGGAAGCCGCGGTTGTGACACCGGTCAAGCCCGAACCGGGGCTGCTTTGAGCGTGATGAATGCGCGAGCCTTCGTAGGCCAGCACCAGTTCCGGTCCGCGTGCCGTAAGCTCGCGCCTGAGCGCCTTGTCTGGCGCGCTTTCGGTGACGAGATAACGCACCGCCTCAAAGCCGCGTATGCGCCCGGGCGTCACCGCGCCGAACTTCGAACGGTCCGCGACGACGACAGCGCACGCGGCCGCCGCGATCATGCGTCCGCGCACTTCGGCGGCGAGCCGCGAGTAATCGGTGAGATGCGCATCGGTCGTGATGCCGCCCGCGCCGACGAAGGCGAAATCCGCATGATATTGCGAAAGCTGCTAGCCGATGCCGGTCCTGCAACGCGCGCGCCTGCGTCGTGCTGCCTGAATCGACGATCAGCGTGCACCGTCCGGCACGAACGCCGACGGCCAGCGCGCCATGCTTGTCCAGTTCGGAAAGAATGTATTGATGACGTTGTTCGGCGAGCATCGTCGTCGAATCGGATAAGGAGGCGTGTGGAGTTTAGAGCGGCCTTATGTGGCAAAAAGTTGGCAATGGCGCGCATGCCTCGTTGTGTGCAATCGAATGGCAAAGGTTTGTTTCCGCTGCGTATGCAATCCGCGCGTGCAGGTCCGCTAGACTTGATGCCTTCGCATCGCAAAGGTCAGAGCATGTACAGGAAAGGCGTGGTCATTGAAATCCAGTTTCCGCCCGAACGACTCAACGCCGCCGCCGGCGATCCGTTCTGGATCGACCTCTGACGCTCGACGAAGCGCGCCGTCTGCACGCGCAGCTCTCGCCACTTCGAAGGCGAAGCGCGCGCCAACCAGCCGCTCGATACGTTTTCCGATCGAGTGATGCAAGTGCACGGCTGGACAAGACTCACCCGCCTCGATACGCGGATACTTGCGCGATTCTCCCCGTCTGTCACGCTCATGTTGTCCGCTTTCGCAGCGCCGCTGTTCGTGTTTCTGTGGTCGACGGGCTTTATCGTCGCACGTGCGATCACGCCGTATGTCGATCCGGCGAAACTCTGGGCGGTGCAACTGGCGGGATTCGGCGTCGCGCTGATCGGCGCGTGGTGCAGGCGCGCGGGAAATAGCCGCGCCGCTCAGTCCACCGTGTCGGCGCCGGCCGGCGTCTTCGCGCGCGCCGCCGCGCCCGGTCCGGGCGGCCACGCGGGCCGCGCCTTGCGCGCCGTGTCGACTACGACGAGATAATGCCCCGCCCACGGCGTGGTCTTGCGGTTCGGCTTGAGAATCCACAACGGACCGTTTTCGGCGGCGCGCGCTTCGTATTGCGCGTCGAGAATGCCGTGATCGTCGAAGAACGTGTTCAAGGTCGACGGAATCCGCACGCAGCCCTTCGAGTGGGGCATGCCGAGCAGCGGCTCCAGTTTCGTCGGATCGGTCGCGTGCATCTGGAAGCGCATCGGCGACGTGCCGCCCTTGCCCCAGCCGCGCTCGCCATCGGTCCAGCCGAAATCGAAGATGCGCAGGCCGCGCGCGCCGTAGCCGCGAATGTCGTACTCGTTGGTGGTACCTTCCGCGCGGAAGTCCATGTTGCCCGGCACGTGCTGGAACACGCCGAGTGGCGTCAGAAAGTGATCGTAGCTGCCGGGCCGTCCGGTCGCGACCGGCGATGCACCGATCATCGACCATGCGTCGCCGTCCT
>JAQFVJ010000206.1 GCA_029439525.1 Caballeronia sp. BR6202001591004 | reverse complement strand
TACTACAACAAGGATGCGTTCAAGAAAGGCGGGCATCGATCCGAGCCAGTCGCCGAAGACGTGGGCCGACGTCGAAGCCGACGCGAAGAAGCTGGAGGCCTCGGGCTTATCGTGCGGCTATTCGTCGGGCTGGCAGAGCTGGATTCAGCTCGAGAGCTACAGCGCATGGCACGCCGCGCCGTTCGCCACTGAGAACAACGGCTTCGTGCCAAGCTCGAATTCAACAAGCCGTTGCAGGTCGCGCACATCCAGTTCCTGCAGAACATGGCGAAGGAAGGCACGTTCACCTACGTCGGCTGTAAGGACGAACCGGTGTCGAAGTTCTATAGCGGCGACTGCGGCATCATCACGAACTCGTCGGGTTCGCGCGCGACCATCGCCAAGTATGCAAAGTTCGATTACGGTGTCGGCATGATGCCCTACGACGCGAACGTGAAGGGGGCGCCGCAGAACGCGATCATCGGCGGCGCGAGTCTGTGGGTGCTGTCGGGCAAGGATCCGAACGTGTACAAGGGCGTCGCGGAGTTCCTCGTGTATCTTTTGTCGCCGGCAGTCGCCGCGAAATGGCATCAGGACACGGGTTATCTGCCGGTCACGCAGGCGGCATACGAACTTACGCAGAAGCAGGGCTTCTACGACAAGAATCCGGGCGCGGACATCGCCATCAAGCAGATGCTGAACAAGCCGCCACTGCCGTACACGAAGGGCTTGTGTCTGGGCAACATGCCGCAGATCCGCACCATCGTCGATGAAGAGCTCGAGCAGGTCTGGGCCGAGAAGACGCCGCCGCAACAGGCGCTCGATTCGGCCGTCGCGCGCGGCGATGAACTGCTGCGCCGCTTCGAGAAGACCGGCAACTAAGCTCGTTTAGTCAGCGCCCGCGTGCGAACGCGGGTGCGCCGTTCAGGACACAAGCGCATGGAAAAACGCTCTCGTTTCGATACGAGCGTCTTGCCGTATCTGTTCGTCGCGCCGCAACTCGCGATCACCGCGCTGTTCTTTCTGTGGCCAGCTGGCGAAGCGCTCTGGCAGGTGACGCAAAGTCAGGACGCATTCGGCACGTCGAGCGAGTTCGTCGGCTTGCAGAACTTCAGGCAGTTGTTCACCGATCCGCTGTATCTGTCGTCGTTCAACACGACGATGATCTTCTGCGCGCTCGCCACCGTTTCCGGCCTCGTGATTTCGCTGTTGCTCGCCGCGTGCGCGGATCGCGTTACGCGCGGCGCGAAGGCCTATCAGACCTTGCTGATCTGGCCGTATGCAGTCGCGCCCGCGATCGCCGCCGTGCTGTGATCGTTTCTGTTCAATCCGAGCATCGGGCTGGTGACCTATGCGTTGAGCAAGCAGGGCATCATCTGGAATCACGCGCTGAACGGCACGCAGGCGATGTTCCTCGTCGTGCTCGCATCCGTGTGGAAGCAGGTCAGCTACAATTTTCTGTTCTTCTACGCGGGCTTGCAGGCGATCCCGCAGTCGCTGATCGAAGCATGGCGGTTTCGATTTTTCGGTACGCGGGATTCACAGCTTGCCGTAGCTGTGCAGACCCGACAGGAACATGTTCACGCCGAGGAAGGCGAAGGTCGTCACGACCAGACCCGTCAGCGCCCACCACGCGGCGGCGGCACCGCGCAGGCCCTTCATCAGGCGCATATGGAGCCATGCGGCATAGTTCAGCCAGACGATCAGCGCCCAGGTTTCCTTCGGATCCCAACTCCAGTAACGGCCCCACGCTTGCGCAGCCCACAGCGCGCCGAGGATCGTCGCGATGGTGAAGAACGCGAAGCCGACGGCGATCGACTTGTACATCACGTCGTCGAGTACTTCGAGCGACGGCAGGCGGTCGGCGAGATAGCCGCGCTGCTTCGCCAGATACGCGACGGAGACCATCGCAGAGAGCGCGAAGCTGCCGTAGCCGATGAAATTCGCCGGCACGTGAATCTTCATCCACCAGCTGTGCAGCGCGGGCACGAGCGGCTGAATCTGCTGCGCGTCACGCGCGATCGAATACCACATCAGGAAGCCGACCGCCGCGCTGATGACGAGCAGCACGAATGCGCCCATTTGTCGCGTCGAGTAGTGCTGTTCGTAATAGAGATAGAACAGTGACGTGATGAGGCAGAACAGTACGAACACTTCGTACAGGTTCGAGATGGGAATGTGTCCGACGTCCGAGCCGATCATGTACGACTCGTACCAGCGCACCATCATGCCGGTGAAGCCCATCAGCACTGCGGCCCACGTCATGCGTGAGCCGATCGCGCCGCCCGTCGGCGAGCGCGACAGCAGGCCGATCCAGTAGAATAGCGTCGCGAGGATGAACAGCGAGCTCATCCACAGAATCGCCGACTGGCTCGACAGGAAGTATTTGAAGAAGAAATTGGTATCGGCGCGCGCGAGATCGTGCTGATACAACTGGATCGAAAACAGCGACATCACCGCGATCAGCGCGATCAGCAGCCGCACGGGCTTCCAGCGCCAGCCGAGGACGACGAACGTCGGCACCACGCCGATCAGCACGGCCATGTCGTACACGTCCATGTACGCGTGGTAGCGATTCAGCGCGAAACCCGCGCCCGCTACCATCGCAAGGGCGAACAGCCAGTCGATCGGCGTCAGCCTGCGCAGAAACGGACGATCGTCGAAAGCAGCGACATCGGGCAAGTCACCCGGTGCGGGACGCTCCGCCTTGGCGGGCACGTGGGAGGAGGTCTGTGTGAGGTCCATGATCTTACCGTGTTGAAACTTCCGAGCTTTCCGCTTCGGTTTGGCGAGGACGCGTCGGCAACGTGCGATGCCGGGGCCGGATCGACCGTCTCGATGGACGTTGCGCCGAGCGCCGCGCCGATCTGTGTGCGCGCGCGCACGAATTCCTTTTCGAAGTCGAAGGTACGGCGCGCGGTGGACATCGCCATCAGCACACTCGCGCCGCCCTGCCCTTCATCTTTAAGCCAGAACCACAGCCGGCGTTCGCGCACGTAAAACATCGAAAAGATGCCGACCACGAGCAGAAGGCTGCCAAGATACACCACTTTTTTACCCGGCGCGCGTGTCAACTGGAATACCGAGGCTTGCACCTGCTTGAAGTTGTCCAGTTGCAGAAAGACGGGAGATCCATACAGAAAGCTGTCGGAAAGCGCGTTGATCGACGCCTGAATGAATGCGGAGTTCTTTTCGTCGACCTTCGCCGGCGGCTGGCCGTTCTGCTCGCGCGAGATTTGCCAGACGTCCCACATCGCGCCTTCGAGCATGCGCATCAGCAGGCCGGCGGGTTTTTCCTGCTCGCCCTTCGGCACCGATTTATCGATGAACGCAGCAACACTCTGGAAACCGCCATTGATCTGCGGATTGTCGCCCGCGCCAAGCGCGTCCGCACCGGCGAACAGATTCAGCACGCGATTGACGCTATCTTCAAGATGCTTTTGCAGCTCGGCGTTCTCCTGCGGCACCGAGCGCAGTGCGAACCGATGCGCAGCTTCGGCGCGCGTCGCGGGCGTTTCGAGCGCGGCACGCAGATCCATCCACTGCTTGACCGTGCTCTGATCGTCGGCCGGAATGCGCAGGTAACGGAACAGATCGTTCGGGCTCACGCGCATGCCGGCGAGGAACATCTGTTGACCGGCGACATCGATCGGCAGCATGTAGTTGCTGTACTCCCGCGCCTGACCATCGGAACCACGCACCTTGTACTGCACCGATGGGCCGATATTGCGCAGATCGGTCGGCTTCGACGTCTTCGCGCCGGAGCCGAGACGCTCGTCGAATGCATCGCGCAGCGTTTCCTTCTGGCCGACACCGCGCGCATCCGGTGCGCCGGTGCCGTCGGTCATGTTCTCGACGTTGATCGCGCGGAAATCGGTGAATTCGACGGTTTCGCCCTTCGAGCCGGGAATCTCCGCGCTGACCGGTTCGTTGCCGCCAATCGTGTCGTTCATCGGCACCGTTTTCACACTGCCGCCGGTCATCGGCCAGGCGGTCATGGAGAGCTTCGAGCCGCCGTCCTGGAACGACGACTGATAAATCGACACGCCGTCATACGTGAACGGCTTGTTAACCTCGACGCGCGCCGGAATGCGCTTGCCGGTCTTGTGATCGATCACGACGATGTCGCTCGCGAACAGCTTCGGCATGCCGGTCGAGTAGTAACCGATGGTGAACTTGTTGAGCTGAATGGAGAACGGCAAGTCCTGAATGATCGAGCCGTCCTGCTGGTTCAAAATCGCAGTGCCGACATACTGACCTTCCGGCACCCACGCGTAACCGCGGAACGTCGGGTTCGACACCGACAGGCGATGCTGAGGCGGAATTTCGTTGATAACCGCGTTGCTGTTGATCGGCGTCTTGTTGAACATCCACATCTGCAGCTTGATCGGCAGATTGCTGTCGAGCAGCCCGCCGATGCAGATCACGACGATCGCCAGATGGGCCGAGATATAGCCGATCTTCGTCATCGCGCCGCGCTTGCCGGCGATCAGCGTCGCGCCGTTGTCGGTCTGACGCGTGACGGTGCGGTAACCCATCTTCGCGGACAGGCGTTCGAGCGTCGCGGTCGTCTTCGCGCGGTCGGAAGCGACGTGGAATTCGCCCTTATGATGGAACGCGCGCAGGCTGCCTTCGTGCACGCGATCCTTCCAGCTCTTGATGTCCGCGAACATCTTCGGGCCGTTGCGCACGACGCACAGCGACACGGAAATCACGAGGAAAATCAGGATCAGCATGAACCACCACGCGCTGTACACATTGTACAGGCTGATGCCGCGGAAGATATCCGCCCAGAACAGGCCGAACTGATTGACGTAGTTGGGATACGGGTCTTCCTGCGTGAGCACCGTGCCAATGATGCTCGCGATCGCCAGAACGACCAGCAGCGCAATGGCGAAGCGCATCGAACTCACGAGCTCCACAAACGCACGCGTGGCACGGCGGCTCGACTTCGACTGCATTCCCAATGTGGTGACGCTCATTCAAACTCCGGCTGGACAGCAAAAAAGGTGGAGACGTAAAGCGGTCTGACCGACCGACGTCCCACCCTTTTCTTGTTTTGCGCCGGCCTCTTCCTCTTTGTACTGATCGGACCAGCTTAGTAGTATCGGCGGTTCGCCGATTTCACGCTGACGTGCTACGTTGTTCGGGAATCGCTGGACGCTGCGTTTAGTGCAAACCTGCGATGTAATCCGCGACGGCTTTTCATCTCCGCTTCGTTCAGGCGCGAGGAGATGGCATGCATCGGCTCGCTGTTGTTGCGTTGCCCGATGCGAAGGCATTCAACTGGGCCACCGTGTAATCGCCCCATTGCCACGACAGCCGCGGATACTGCACCGCGGAATGCCCATGCCCGTCGCACCATGGCACGCGGCACACGCCGGTACGCCCTTGTCCGCGATGCCGCCGCGACAGATCTGCTGCCCGAGCGCGACATCGTTCTTGTTGCGCGCAAAGCTCCACTCGCTCTTCTGCGACTCGAAGTACGCCGCGACGTTCAACATATCCTGATCCGATAACGCACCGGCGATGCCCGCCATGATCGGATTGTTGCGCAACGGCGCTTTCGCGCCCGGTTGCGTTTTGTAGTCCTTCACATTGCTTGACAATGTATTCCGCGTGCTGGCCCGCCAGCTTGGGAAACGACGCCCCGGCGCTGTTGCCGTCGGCGCCGTGGCACGCCGCGCACACTTGCGTGGCGGAATAGCCTGGCCGCGCGTCACATCCGGCTTGGCCGGTTGCGCGGGCTCCGCCGCACTCAGCCGATAACCATACTGCCAGTCCACTCAATCCTGCACCGAAAGCCGCTGCTGCCAATCACCACCAGAGACCTGTACGTCAGTTCATTCGCGTACCCTGTTTTCGTCTTGTGAGAATGTGAGGCTCTGCAGAAAACGACGGCGACTGGTTCTCGCCGCAAGATATATCCGAACGAAAGGGCTCTAAAAGCGCCCCGAAAACTGTCTCGCTCCTCTTTGTGGGCCTGGCCTGCGCTCGAGTCGTGCTTACCCTTACGGGGCCTTTAAAAATCTGTCGTCTTGTACAATAACCGGCTACACGCAAAAACGCCAGTCGAGGCATGCCCAATATTTGCCGGGTTCTCAAGACTTCATCGCTCACCGGATCGGCCCGCCCATGTTATCATTTCTACTTCGCCAAGCGCGCTTCTTTACCACCGTCAACCATCTGCGCAATCTGCCGGCCACGCCGCAGCCTGAAATCGCCTTCGCGGGACGCTCGAACGCGGGTAAATCGACGGCCATCAACATCCTGTGCCACCAGAAGCGGCTCGCGTTCGCGAGTAAGACGCCCGGTCGCACGCAGCACATCAACTACTTCTCCGTCGGGCCTGAGGCCGCGCCGGTAGGGTATCTCGTCGATTTGCCCGGTTACGGTTATGCCGAAGTGCCGGGCGCCGCGAAGGAACACTGGCAGCGTCTGCTGTCCACGTATCTGCAGAGCCGCGCGCAGTTGCGCGGCATGATCCTGCTGATGGACGCGCGTCGGCCGCTCACCGAACTCGATCAAATCATGGTGGACTGGTTCGCGCCCACCGGTAAGCCGATTCACGCGCTATTCACCAAATGCGACAAATTGACGCGACAGGAAATAACCAACGCGTTGCGCGCAACGAAAAAGTCCTTCGCAGAATACAAAGACGCAGGCTTTCGCGGCGAGTTGAGCGTGCAGCTTTTTTCAGCGCTCAAGCGCACGGGCCTCGAAGAAGCGCACGAGCTGATCGAAAGTTGGTTGATCCCCGAGGAAGCGAACGAGAACGCGGCAGAAGATACTGCGGAATGAGCGCTTGCTGTAATGCGCCCCGCATAAAAAACCCGCCACAGTACAGTAGGTTAACAGCCTTATCGAATAACGACAGGCACCCGCTCAGGGAGGAGAAGCGGGGAGCGGCGCCGCGCGAAGCACGTTGCTCGATCGGTATGATATGCTATTGTTTCAAAATCAAAAACGGTTTTGAATGAGGCTGATGGCTTTTTTGCCACAAGGCTTTGAGCCGGATTCGACCTTGCTTCGAGCGCTTCTCTGAACGCGTTTTCGTCCTTTCGAATGGTCCCCACAGATTCGGGTCAAATCATGAGCTTCTATCCCCACCATCGCCCGCGCCGCATGCGCCGCGATGACTTCTCGCGCCGCCTGATGCGCGAAAACATCCTGACCACGAACGACCTCATCTATCCGGTGTTCATCGTCGAAGGCACCAATGTGCGGCAAGCCGTACCGTCGATGCCCGGCGTCGAGCGCACCTCGGTCGATCTGCTGATGAAAGTCGCGGAGCAATGCGTCGAACTGGGTGTACCAGTGCTGTCGCTGTTTCCCGCGGTCGACCCGTCGTTGAAAACGCCCGACGGCAGCGAGGCAACCAACCCGGACGGGCTGATTCCGTGCGCGGTTCGCGAGCTGAAAAAGAACTTCCCGATGCTGGGCGTGCTAACCGACGTCGCGCTCGATCCATACACGAGCCACGGCCAGGACGGGGTGCTCGACGAAGAAGGCTACGTGAAGAACGACGAAACGAGCGAGATCCTCGTCGAGCAGGCGCGCGTGCAGGCCGAGGCGGGCGTGGACATCGTCGCGCCGTCGGACATGATGGACGGACGCATCGGCGCCATTCGCGAGATGCTCGAGAGCGATGGACACATCCACACGCGCATCATGGCGTACGCGGCGAAGTATGCGTCGGCTTTCTACGGTCCGTTCCGCGATGCAGTCGGCTCGGCCGCGAATCTCGGCAAGAGCAACAAGATGACCTATCAGATGAATCCCGCCAACACCGATGAAGCGATGCGCGAAGTACGCATGGATATCGAAGAAGGCGCGGACATGGTGATGGTCAAGCCCGGCATGCCGTACCTGGACATCGTGCGCCGCGTGAAGGACGAGTTCCGCTTTCCGACCTACGCCTATCAGGTGAGCGGCGAGTACGCAATGATCAAGGCCGCCGCGCAAAACGGCTGGATCGATCACGACAAGGTGATGATGGAAGCGCTGCTCGCGTTCAAGCGCGCAGGCGCGGACGGCGTGCTGGCGTATTTCGCGCTGGATGCGGCGAAGATTCTGCGCGCGTCGAAGTAAGCGCTTTGGGTTGAATGAAGAAGAGCGATGCATTGCGCATCGCTTTTTTTATCCGTTCGAAGGACCAACTTTGTCGAGACTCTTCAGGAACGTATCCGCGGATTCGTAGCCGACCACGCGTGCGACCTCGTTGCCTTGCGCATCGAAGAAGATAATGCCGGGCGGCCCGAACAGCTTGAAGCGCTTGAGCAAGGTTTGATCGTCGGCGTTGTTCGCGGTAACATCCGCGCGCAGCAGGTTCAACTGCGCAAGGCGCGCCTGCAGGCGCGCACCCGAAAAGGTGAAGTTCTCCATTTCCTTGCAGGAAACGCACCAGTCGGCGTAGAAATCGAGCATGGTAGGATGCGCGGCTGCCTTGACCGCCGAGTCGAGTTCAGCGGACGAACGGACCGGCGCGAAGGTCGGACCTTGCGCTTGCGTCGTTGCAACGCCGCCCGCACCACCACACGCGGCAAGCACGGCGAGCGGTCGGAGGGGATCCGTTGAACCCGCCGCCAAGCCGACCAGCAGCGTCGCGGCCCAGATGGCAAACGCGGCACCGAGTCCGCGCCCCAACCGCTTCCAGATGCTCATCGGCGCGGCGCCGCCGGGCACGAACAATCCGAGCGTCGTCGCGGCGATCAACAGCCACAACGCAGCGAGCAGCATCTGCGCGACGCCGCCGATCACCGGCCACACGATCCACAACGCGGCCGCCAGCAACACGACGCCGAATAACACTTTCACGCCGTCCATCCATGCGCCCGCGCGCGGCAGAATCGAACCCGCGCCGAGTCCGATGACCAGCAGCGGAACGCCAAGCCCGATGCCCATCGCGAACAGCGCCGCGCCGCCGAGCACGGCATTGCCCGTGTGCGCGATGAACGCCAGCACGACGAAGAGCGGCGCAGTCATGCACGCGCCGACCACGAGCGCCGACAGCGCGCCCATCACGGCAACTCCGGCGAACTTGCCGCCGCTGCGCTTCTGCGAGGCTTGGTTGACGCCGCTCTGCCAGCGCTCCGGCAACGCGATGTCGAAGTCTGAAATAAGCGTGACAGCGAAGGCCGTCAGCAACACGCCGAACACGCCGAGCACCCACGGGTTCTCCAGCCACCCGCCGAGGCTCTGACCGATCAGCGCCGCTGCGATACCGAGCACGGTGTACACCAGGGCCATCCCGACCACATAGGAGATTGACAGCGCGAAACCCCGTCCGCGCGTCACGCACGCGCCTTCACCGACGATGGTCGCCGAGAGAATCGGGATCATCGGATACGAGCAGGGCAAGAGGCTCAGGACCATGCCCGCGAGGAAATACAGACCGACGACGGTGAAGAAGCCGCCGCCTTCGAGCATCGATTGCGCATAGTCCGCGCTTGTCGCGCGTTCGAACCACGAACCGCCCGACGATGTCTGCGCCGGCGCAGACGACGGGGCCGTGCCGGCCGATTGCAGCGCG
>JAQFVJ010000205.1 GCA_029439525.1 Caballeronia sp. BR6202001591004 | reverse complement strand
TCATTCTTTAGTTTTCGACACGCCGAATGTAAAACGATTGCGCAAGCCCTAAACCGGGAAGTCGCCGCTTTCTGTTTCTGCCTTTGAAGCGATCCAGGCAGCGTGGATGGAGGACGAGGATTACTGATCCGCTTTCGGACGCTTCAAAAGCAGAAACAGAAAGCGGCGAACCGACCGATTCGCCGCGTCTTCGGGCAAGAATACCTTACATATAGCCTACCTGGCGTCCGTGCCGCTCAGATGATCGCCCACATTCGCGCCGAACACGCGCTGACGCAGCAGCGCCAATTGGTCACGGATCTGCGCCGCCTTTTCGAATTCGAGATTCTTGGCGTGATTCATCATCTGCTTCTCCAACCGCTTGATTTCCTTCGCGAGCTGCTTCTCGGACATGTCCTCGAACTTGGCGCGCGTCTGCGCTTCCTTCAGTTCGGCACGCGCTTCGTCGGCGACGTACACGCCGTCGATGATGTCCTTGATGCGCTTCTCGACGCCACGCGGCACGATGCCGCGCTCGAGGTTGAACGTGATCTGCTTGGCGCGGCGCCGCTCGGTTTCGTCGATCGCGCGCTTCATCGAATCGGTCATGTTGTCGGCGTAGAGAATCGCCTTGCCGTTCACGTTACGCGCCGCCCGGCCGATGGTCTGGATCAACGAGCGCTCGGCGCGCAGGAAGCCTTCCTTGTCGGCGTCGAGAATCGCGACGAGCGACACTTCCGGAATATCCAGACCCTCGCGCAGCAGGTTGATGCCGACCAGCACATCGAACGTGCCCAGCCGCAGATCGCGAATGATTTCCACACGCTCGACCGTATCGATATCGCTGTGCAGATAGCGCACCTTCACGCCGTGATCGGCGAGAAACTCGGTCAGTTGCTCGGCCATGCGCTTGGTCAGCGTGGTGACGAGCACACGTTCGCGCGCCGCAACGCGCGCGTTGATTTCCGATAGTACGTCGTCGACCTGCGAGCGCGCGGGACGCACTTCGATTTCCGGGTCGACCAAACCGGTCGGACGCACAAGCTGCTCGGCGACTTGCCCGGCCTTGCCCTTCTCGTAATCGGCAGGCGTCGCGGAAACGAAGATCGCCTGACGCATCTTGCGCTCGAACTCGTTGAACTTGAGCGGGCGATTATCGAGCGCACATGGCAGCCGGAAACCGTAATCGACGAGATTTTCCTTGCGCGCACGGTCACCGTTGTACATGCCGTTCAACTGGCCGATCAGCACGTGCGATTCGTCGAGCATCATCACCGCGTCGGGCGGCAGGTAGTCGACGAGCGTCGGCGGCGGCTCGCCGGGCATCGCGCCCGAGAAGTGCCGCGAGTAGTTCTCGATGCCCTTGCAGAAGCCGAGCTCCTGAAGCATCTCCAGATCGAAGCGCGTGCGCTGCTCGAGCCGTTGCGCCTCAACCAGTTTGCCCTGTTCGTGGAAAAACTCGAGACGTTCGCGCAGTTCGAGCTTGATCGCTTCGACGGCGCGCATCACCGTGTCGCGCGACGTCACGTAGTGCGACGACGGATACACCGTGAAGCGCGGAATCTTGTTGCGCACGCGGCCCGTGAGCGGATCGAACAGATGCATCGATTCGATTTCGTCGTCGAACAGTTCGATGCGCACCGCCATTTCCGCATGTTCGGCCGGGAAGATATCAATGGTATCGCCGCGCACGCGGAAAGTGCCGCGCGAGAAATCGGCTTCGTTGCGCGTGTACTGCATCGCGATCAGCCGCGCGATGACATCGCGCTGGCCGGGCTTGTCGCCGATCCGCAGCGTGAGAATCATCTTGTGATACTCGGACGGATTGCTGATACCGTAGATCGCCGACACGGTCACGACAATCACCACGTCGCGCCGCTCGAGCAGACTCTTGGTCGCGGACAGGCGCATCTGCTCGATGTGATCGTTGATCGACGAATCTTTCTCGATGAACAGATCGCGCTGCGGCACATACGCTTCCGGCTGGTAATAGTCGTAGTACGAGACGAAGTACTCGACCGCGTTGCGCGGAAAGAACTCGCGGAATTCGGCGTAGAGCTGCGCCGCGAGCGTCTTGTTCGGCGCAAAGACGATGGCCGGACGACCAAGCCGTGCGATCACGTTGGCCATCGTGAAGGTCTTGCCGGAGCCGGTCACGCCGAGCAGCGTCTGGAACGACAAACCGTCGTCGATGCCTTCGACGAGTTTGGCGATGGCGTCGGGCTGATCGCCCGCGGGCGGATACGGCTGATAGAGCTGAAACAGCGAGTCGTCGAACGTGACGAACTTCGATTCGTCCAGTTCGTCGTCGGGTGTTGCGATGAGAGTGTCAGACATGGGAGATCGGAAGTCTTCGCCGGGAGTAGACGAGTATTATTCTAGCGGCTGACGTGATCGGCGCGCTCGCCCCGGCTGCGAGCGTATTTCGTGAGCGCGAGCACGCTTTCGTACCGGGAAATTTGGGGCATGGCGAGCGATCTCAAGCAGCGTCGAATCGCGCCCTTAATCTCTCTGGCGTTCTAGTCCCCACGCGCGAAAAAGGGCCAAAAACCGCCGAATAGCACGCGCATGCGCACCATATTGGTCGTAAAAGTGCTGCGGGATTCGTTACAATGGAGGCGCTCGACGACATTTCAGCCTGCGGTTCAATGGCTCGAACCACCGTCGCCGAAGCTGCGCACCGCGCTTGGCACGCCCGCCCTCGCGCCGCACGACTTTCCATCATTGCCGATAGATCATGTTTCTTTTCTCTGCCGTCGAACTCGCTCCCCGCGACCCGATCGTGGGCCTGAACGAAGCCTTCAACGCCGATACACGCACGACCAAGGTCAATCTTGGCGTCGGCGTCTACACGAACGAAGAAGGCAAGATTCCGCTCCTGCGCGCCGTGCGCGGGGCCGAGAAAGGCCGCATCGAAGCTGCGCTGCCGCGCGGCTATCTTCCGATCGACGGTATCGTCGCGTATAACTTGGCGGTTCAGAAGCTGCTTCTCGGCAACGATTCGCCGCTGATCGCGGAAGGCCGCGTCGTCACGGCGCAGGCGCTGGGCGGCACGGGCGCGCTGAAGATCGGCGCGGACTTTTTGAGGCGTCTGAACCCAAACGCCAAGGTCGCCATCAGCGATCCGAGTTGGGAAAACCATCGCGCGCTGTTCGAAGGCGCGGGCTTCGAAGTCGTCAACTACCCGTACTACGACGCCGCCACGCACAGCGTGAACTTCGATGCGATGCTCGCTGCGCTGAATGGCTATGCGGGCGGCACGGTCGTCGTGCTGCACGCGTGCTGCCACAACCCGACGGGCGTCGACCTCTTCGAGGCACGGTGGAAGCAGATCGTCGAAGTCGTGAAGGCGAAGAATCTCGTGCCGTTCCTCGACATGGCGTATCAGGGTTTCGCGGAAAACATCGACGCGGATTCGGCTGCCGTGCGTCTGTTCGCGGCATCGGAACTGAACGTGTTCGTGTCGTCGTCGTTCTCGAAGTCGTTCTCGCTGTACGGCGAGCGCGTCGGCGCGCTGTCGATCATCACGACCAGCAAGGAAGAATCGGCGCGCGTGCTGTCGCAGCTAAAGCGCGTGATCCGCACCAACTATTCGAACCCGCCGACGCACGGCGGCTCGGTGGTCACGGCCGTGCTGGCGTCGCCGGAACTGCGCGCGACGTGGGAACAGGAACTCGGCGAAATGCGCGATCGCATCCGCGCGATGCGTAACGGTCTGGTCGAGCGTCTGAAGACGAGCTGCGTCGATCGCGACTTTTCGTTCGTGAACGCGCAGCGCGGCATGTTCTCGTACTCCGGTCTGACGTCGGCGCAAGTCGATCGATTGCGCGAGGAATTCGGCATCTACGCCGTGAATACGGGTCGCATCTGCGTGGCCGCGCTCAACACGCGCAATCTCGATGTCGTCGCGAACGCCGTCGCGGCCGTGCTAAAGTACACGACTGGATGATTTTCCGACGCATCAAATAAATGAAAATGGTCCCCTTCTGGGGGGCCATTTCTTCGTGCGCGTGACCACCGCGCGGATGGCCAGAACGATTTCGGCGCTGTGAGCGGCGAGGCGGACTTCGCGTTCTTCGTGTCGACCAGACCAAACGAAATCCCGCGTGCCAGTTCGGCGCTCACGCCGTCGACGCCGATTTGCTCGGAACGCTTCGCACCGAAATTGCCTTCGCTCGTTTGCACGCAGAACGCCAGCGCGATCGGCAAGAATATCGCGACGGGCCACCAGGTCGATATTTGCTTTTTCATGGGACGCCTCTGATTCAAGCTCGCAGCAGGAAACAGACTCACTGCCGGACAGGTTGAATGGTACGCAATCCCCTGAATCTTAAATGAAAAGCAAAGAATCGTTGCACGGCGGACAACAAACGGTTTCGTCCCCGCGGTTTGGCCAGCGCGCGCTGTTTATTCTGGTTGGTAGCGCTGCTCACCGCTTGTCATAGAGGCTTACGAAGTTGTTGGGGACATCTGCGCGTTGCCGGTGTCGTATATAAAATAATTAATGGATCAACCAATTTGTTTCTCTGTCATGAAATTTGCGGTCGCTGCTCTTCTCGTCGTATCGTCTGCCGCGCTGTTGGGCGGCTGTGCTACCTACCCCGATAACCCCGGACGGCGGCGGTTATTCGTCTGTCTACGACGATCCCGGTTACGACGGCGGACCGCCATATGGTCCGCCGCCAGGCGTGGTTTTCGGTGGCGGCTATTACTCTGGACCGGGACCGCGCGGTTACTGGGACGACGGTCCCGGCTGGCGTCGCCCGCCCCCGGGAGACTGGCACGGCGGACCGCCGCCTGGCGGATGGCATGGAGGTCCGCGCCCGGAGGCGGGCACGGCGGACCTCCTCTCCTCAGGGCGGTGGACCGCCTCCGCAAGCCGGTGGTGGTGGCGGTCAGTTGCCGCAGGCGGTCGGCGGCCTACGGCTGCGTCGTGCCGTTGGGCGCGCCGGATCATCGTCCAGCGCGGCCTCTTTCATGCGCGATGCGCGACGCGGCATCAGCCGAGATGGGTGCCCTGCGCCTTGTACAACTCACGGAACGTGCGGCCGACCGGCGCAGGCATATCGCGCGTGCCCGTCCATCCCGCGCCGAGCGGCAGACGCGAGATCGTGTTTTCCTGTGGCCGCCCATGCGTTCGAGCACGCGCACCGCGAGCTTCGTGAACAATGCGTAGGCCGTCGGACGCATCGCCAGATAACCCCCGCCCGTAGCGCCACGCGTTCGCTCCATGGACGCAGCCGCCACTCCATCTGC
>JAQFVJ010000204.1 GCA_029439525.1 Caballeronia sp. BR6202001591004 | reverse complement strand
TGCCTTAATGCGGCTGACCCTTGTCGTTCGTGCCCAGCGACGATGCCGCCTGAGCCGCTGCCGCACCCTTCTTTTTGTGCACCTTGTCCTGCTTGATGCAGGTAGGTGCCCTTCTTGGCCGTCGTCCCTGTTGCATCCGACGCCGTCTGCGGGAACGTCGCCGTGGTGAAAGCCAGTGCCAGCGCGCCAATCAATGCCATCTTTTTCGTCTTTGTGAAGAGCTCCTGTTGCCGGGGTCCGCTCGCGCCGCAACATGGCCCGCACGAACCGCTTGTGAGAGTAACAGCCGATCGGCCGTACTTCGTTTTTAAGGATGGGTGAAGCTGCGAGGTGCTGCGCCTTCATTGCTGCTCATGCGCGAACCCGCGCCTTGAGCCCGGATCTTCGGCGTGACGCTGAGAATACCGGAACCCTGCGCGGGTCCGCGACCTGCCGATGTTGCACCGGCCCGCCGTGACGAGCCGACCATACAAACTATGCCATCAGTCAGCTATTACTTGGCGGTAATTTTGAGACGGTTCTTCACGGATGCAACACCCGAGACGTTCTTCACGGTCTCTTCGGCGGCCGTCTTGTCCTTCGACGAAGGCACCGTGCCTGTCAGCCAGACGACGCCGTCCTTGGTTTTCACGTGGATATGCGTGGACTTGACGTCGGTTGCGCTCAGCAGTTCGGCCTTGACCTTGGCGGTGACCGTGCTGTCGTCGACCTTCTGGCCAACCGACGTGTCCGTGCTGCCGGACGACGTCGACGACGATGCGGTCTGTGCGTTCACGTTCAGCGCGAACACGACACATGCGATACTACCGGCTGCTTTGAGGAATTGAGTCGTCTTCATGGCGATGCTCCTTTTTTCGTTTATGGCGATTCGTAACGCGTTGATCCTGCGCGCATGTCCACTGCGACTGCGGGACTAAAAAGATTCAGGGTGCCCCGTGGTTTCACCCGCCAACACTGCCAAGCGCGATCGCGCCGTGGCGCGCAGATCGTGGTCCCACTGTCGTCGCAACTTGCGTGCCGGAGGGACCTTTGCGCGCCCACACATACAATTGAAATACTAAAAGATCGTGCAGGATCAGGGCTTTGCGGACACCTCGACAGATCGTGCACACGCGCCCGCAAGGCCCTGCGTGCAAGGCGCGAAACGCGCGTCGCTTTTGTCTGAGCCTGTGTAAAAAGTGCGTGAAAAGCGGCGCGCGGATCTCCGCATTTCCCCTTGGAGCGAGCGCAAAAACGTAGACGCGACGCGGCCTTGGCAAGGGTTGGCACAGCCGTTGCTTTGATCAAGCGGACACGGAAGTCCACCACGTCTAAAACAATCGAGGATTCGCTCGCAATGGCGCCTTCACTCGAACTCAGCACCAAGCAAAGTCTCGCGCTCACCCCGAGGCTCCAGCAGTCGGTACGCCTGCTCCAACTCTCATCGCTCGAGTTTCAGCAAGAACTGCGAAATGCACTAGACACGAACCCTTTCCTCGAATACGACGAATCGCAGACCGAAGATAACGCGCTCAGCGTCGCCAACGGCAGCTCGATGAGCGACTCCACGCTTTCGAATGCCGCCGACGGCGCCGCCGAAGCCCCGCTCTCCGCCAAAACCTCGATGGAAGGCGAAGCGAACAGCGACAGCAGTTCGCGCGACGATTCGATCAGCGAATTTTCCTTCGGCCCGTTCGGCCGCGGCACCGCATCGCGCAACAGCGGCGATGGTGAAGGCTCCGATCCCGCCGACTGGGTGCGCATCGAGCCGTCGCTGCACGAGACGCTGCACAATGCGCTGCGTCTGTACCATTTGAACGAACGCGACCGCACGATCGCGCAGCTCATCATCGAGGCGCTCGATGACGACGGCTATCTGCGCCAGTCGCTCGCCGAACTCGCGGAAGTGGTCGAAATCGAACTGGCGCTTTCGGAAGATGAACTGAATATCGCGCTCAGGCTCGTGCAGTCGCTCGACAAGCCGGGCGTCGGCGCACGCAATCTCTCCGAATGCCTCACGCTTCAGCTCGACGCGATGCCCGAAGACACGCCGGCACGCGATGTCGCGCGTGAAATCGTCGTTCACCATCTCGAACGTCTCGCGCGCCGCGAGCAGGCCGAACTGCAGAAGAAGATCGGCTGCAGCGCGGACGAATTGCGCACCGCATGCGCGCTCGTGCGCCGTCTCGATCCGAAGCCGGGCGAGAACTATGGCCAGAGCGAAGACAACTACGTCGTGCCGGACATCATCGTGCGTCAGGTGAAGAGGCAATGGGTCGTGACGATCAATCCGGCCGTGCTGCCGCACGCGCGCATCCATCGCATGTACGCCGAACTGTTCGCGCAGTCGGCGGGCGCGAGCCGCTCGCCGCTCGCGCAGCAGCTTCAGGAAGCGCGCTGGCTGATCCGCAATGCGCAGCAGCGCTTCACGACCATCCAGCGTGTGGCCGAATGTATCGTCTCGCATCAGAAGGCGTTCTTCGATTACGGCGAAATCGCGCTCAAGCCGCTCGTCTTGCGCGATGTCGCGGATGAACTCGGCCTGCACGAATCGACCATCTCGCGCGCGACGGGCAACAAGTACATGTCGACGCCGCGCGGTATCTTCGAGTTCAAGCACTTCTTCCCGCGCGAACTCAGCACGGAGTCCGGCGGCACGTGTTCGGCGGCTGCGGTGCGCGCGCTGCTGAAGGAAATGATTGCGAGGGAAAACTCGGGCGATCCGCTGTCCGATGTGAGTCTCGCGCAGATGCTCGCGGACCAGGGCGTGATCGTAGCGCGGCGTACCGTCGCGAAGTATCGCCATCTGATGAAGGTGCCGCCGGCGGAACTGCGCCGCACGGCATGAGGTGAAGCTTTCACGCTCCGAAGCGTTCGGTGTCGACCCGGTCAAGCGAGGCGTCTGAACGATGGTGGAGGGTAGCTGATACCGCCGCGTTCGTGGCGACGAGCGGCGATCTGAACATCGCCGGGTCGAACATCAGCGCGAGCGATGTGTGGTGCTCGCCGCGAAGAACAAAATCAATATCGTCAACACGACCGATACCGATTCGACGCGCAGCTCCAACAGCAGCAATAGCGTGAGTGCGGGCGCGGCGGGTGCGGGTCTGGCGTCGGCGTTCGGGGGTAAGTTGAACGGACTCGCGGATAACATCGGCGATGCGATCGGTTCGATGCTGATAGGTAACGTCACGTCGAATATCTTGGTGGGGATCGGCGGTGCGGTGATGGGCGGTGGTGCGGGTGCGGCTACTGCGTCGAGCGCGAACCTATAAACCTAACCGCAGCCAGACGAATGCAGACCGCAAAGGCGGCACGGGTAGTCAGGCGCTGGACGCGGTAATCGGCTGGGCGAAAGATACCTATGGCGACATGCCGGGTACGTTGAGCAATTGGGGTAACCAGTTCATCGGGCACATGAACGCCACGCCGGAGCAAAAGCGGCAGAAGCTCCAGCGGCGCTGATTGAGTCAGGCACGGCCAACGGGATCAATGCGATCATCGGGACCAAGGACGGCGAGCCAGCGATGGCGAATCCGGGTACGGTGCTCGCGGATTCGACAGCAGCTGCTGCAACGAGCGCGGGCGCGAAGGTGCCGAGTAATGCGACGTTCAATAATGGAAATAGCGATCCGTCGATTGGCGGAAAAAGCATTAATGATCTGTCAGACGCAGCTAAAGCGCCGGACCCATCGGATAAGTCTGGTGAGTTGAGCACTGCTGAACGAGGATTGCAGAAGCACGGCAGTCGCAGAACAGCGCATTCCCCACAGCAAAAGGCAATCCGACCGCTATCAATGAACAAGGTCAAAAGATCGTGGACGACATCTTGATGACCCAAGGCGTACTGTTGAACAGTTGAATCGTGGCCGCTATGGGAATGTTATTGAAGTCCGAGCGTCTGTGGACGAGGGATTCGGTACAGCGTAGATGGAAGGTTTATTGGGTTTTAGGGGCCAAACAAATGAAATCACTGAAAGCACAGATTGTAAGTGTGACTGATAGGGAAAACCTTATTTACGAGATTTGGCACGGTAACAGGCAGGTTGCAGAAATATCGAAGGGGCCTGGTCACACCTATGAGATTGAAATTTATCCGGCCGCGAACAATGGAGCATGGCATTTCGATCTGAACGAGATTAAAGAGATGCTAGAAGGCGGGATTAAAGAACTAGCTGGTAATCCACAGTAATTGAAACGACGCCTCCGGCTATTGCCGGGTCGTCGTTTCAATTACTGTGGCGTATGTGGACGGCAAGCGCGATGAAGCGCTGAAGAATGCAGATTCGATTCTGAGCAATCCGAACGCCACTCAAGAAGATCTGGCTGCGGCGCAAAGGTTTCTGGATACGGCGGATTCGTGGTCGGAGGGAGGAGTCAACAACCGGAAAGCCCTGCATGTGATCGGCGGCGGGCTGATCGGCTGGCTGGGCGGTAGAAGTATCAGGGGTGCGGCAGCCGGTGCGGCGGTCCATACCAGAGAGCTTGCTGACAGCGTGGGCGGTGGGCTGATCGGCAATCTGGCGGGTAACGCAGCAAATGTAATTGCCAGCGGTATCATTGGCGGAGCGGCGGGTGCTTCGACTGCGTCGAGCGTGAATCTGTACAACCAGTAGAATGATAAGAACGAAAGCGAAGCACGCAAGGAGCAGAAGGAGCTTCAGAAGTTTCTGGATCAGGAGCGGGCTGCGCTTGGGCAGAGGTCAGTGCAGCAAGCAGACGGTGGAGCGGCGACGTTGCGGCCGCCCGTTGGGGCGCTTGGCGGGAAAGACGCAAAGAGTACGCTCTGGACTTCAACAAAGGACAAGCCGCCGGTTGAGAATGCTTGCGGCCATTCGACCAAGCACGGAGGAGAGTTCCCGGAATATCAGAACTCGGTGCAATATGTTCAATCTGCGCAGAACTTTGTGAACAATCCGCCAGATGGGACGTTGATTAAAACTCGTCCGAATGGCGATACGCTGTATTACGATCCAGCGACAAACACATTTGCATCAAAGAACAAAGATGGTGCGCCGAGAACGATGTTTAGGCCGTCGGCCGGAATGGACTATTGGGGTAAACAGCGATGCAAGAAGACCTCGTACCGTGTCCATGCTGCAATAGCTTGACGCTTGGTGATCGCGGTAACTATGAAATTTGCCCTGTATGTGGATGGGAAGATGATCCAGTGCGTCAGACGATCCTACTGTTTGCAGGTGGCGCTAACCGAAGCAGTTTGAATGAGGCTCGTGCGCTCTGGCAGGTAAAAAAAGACAAGACGCCGTAACAACAAACCCAGCTTCGCGCTGGGTTTGTTGTTTGTGTCGTCGTTCAAGAGGACGTGATGACAAGCCTGCCCTGCTCGACCTGCACTCTTACGCGCTGGTGTGGTTTGAAGCCAGCACGCTCGAGCCATCCCCCGGCGAGCGTGAACTGCGGGAAATGCGGCTCAGGCGTCAAGCGCGGTCAATACGAGAAAGACCGCACGCGAATGCCTTCCTGAACGGTAAGAAGCCGATCGGGATGAACAGTTGATGCTTTAAGATTGGCGTCAGCCATATCAACTCATGTCGTGAGTTGGTGGTGGTCAGCGGGCCGTGAGTGTTACCAGCACTCATCGCCCGCGCTTCGTTTTCCGGTTTGAAGCGCTCCTCTTTAGCAAGCCTTTACGGCGCTTGGCCGCTGTAATGTCGGTTGCGGACGCGGGCAATCGCTCCGGCCACCTGGCTCTTGACGATCAACGCATCGAGCAGTTCTCGCACGAATTGCTGCTTATGCTCGGGCATGCGCGAGATGGTCTCGAACTTATAGCGCAACAGCCAGTCTTCGAATCGTGTCAAGAGTGGGTTGCGAGTTGCCACCTTCTTAGCGGTGAACCTGAAGCACGGACAGTCCGACAGC